>JALWSJ010000459.1 GCA_026993705.1 Flavobacteriales bacterium | reverse complement strand
CCCTCTGCTAGACACATCTAACATTACCATTGCAGATGAAAGTTGCGGTCAGTTCAATGGTGCTGTTCAAGGAGTAACTTTACAAGGAGGTTCATCGCCTTATGTTTATACCTGGGACGGAAGTGTAGCAACGTCTTTAGATACCGTAAATTTACCCAATGGAATACATCAATTAATGGTTGAAGATGCTTACGGATGTAAAGATTCTGTGAGTTTTACCATCGGAGAAATATCGGCTCCTGTTCTTGATGCTACAAACGTTGCCGTGCATTCGGAAAACTGTAACCAACTCAATGGAGCTATACAAGGCATAAATATTCAAGGGGGAACAAGTCCTTACACTTACAATTGGAACAGTACAGCTTCAACATTGGATTTAAACGGAATATCATCAGGCACATATCAATTAACTGTTATAGATGATTTAGGTTGTAGCGATACCGTGAGTTTTGTTGTCGGAGAAACACTTCCTCCAGTTATTGATACAACAAATATGGTACTTGTTCCTGAAAGTTGCGGTACACAAAACGGCTCTATTTTGGGGATTGAGATAACCGGCGGTGTTCCATCGTATAGCTATTGGTGGAATGGAAATCAATCATCTTCAATAGATATTGATAATTTACAAGGTGGAAGTTATGATTTGTTAGTAATCGATAATGTAGGATGCCGAGATTCTATTTCCGTTGATGTTTCTTCTTTAAGTAGTCCCGTTGCCGGATTTATTATTCCTGACACAGTTTATTCAAACGAAGAATTTTTAATACAGAATAACTCTAGCACCGATGTAGTTTCTTGGTTGTATCACTTAGGAAACGGAACGCAATCACAATTGGAAAATCCGACTGTTATGTACGAAGAAAACAGCGACTACTTGATTTGCTTACGAGTTGACAACAACAACGGATGTACGGATTCTATTTGTAAAAATATTACGGCAATAACGCACGAATTGCCGTTAATTGTTCCCAATATTTTTACGCCGAATAACGATGGAGAGAACGATGCTTTTATTATTTTCGGGTTAAAAGAAACTTACGGAATACAAATCTACAACCGTTGGGGTAAATTACTTTTTGAAGCAACACCTTACTTGAATGATTGGAAAGGAAAAAGTAATTCAGGAGCTGAATTAAGCGAAGGAACTTACTATTACATTATCACTGAAAAAGACAAAGAAATAACGAAAGGTTATTTTTCTTTATTTAGATAACAAACTTGAAGAAAAAGATGAGGTTTACAATCGTTGTAGTGTTTTATTTGGTGTCAAATTTTATATTGGGACAAGGTTATACGCACAATGAGTTTAATCTGAATATAAACGGAGGATTCTTATTAGCTCATAAAAAAAGAATAAATCATCTACCACAAAAGAAAGCTCTAATGCTTGATTTTTCTTACACAAAGTATAGCAGTATCTCTCCTTGTTTCGGCGTGGGCGTAAACGTAATCAACTCTGGCAATCCTGATGCTATTGGAAATATTTATGGTGTATACAGTTTTACTAAGTTGAAACTAAATAAAAAAGACTCAACGTTTAAATTTAAAATTGGTTTTGGACTGGGGTATGTATCCAAAATATTTGATATTAACACTAATAACAAAAACAACGCCATTGGTAGTCATTGGAACTCTAATGTGGTTTTCAGGTTAGAAAAACTACTCTTTTTAAAAGGAGGTAATTATTTACACTTAGGAGGAGGATTAACTCATTTTTCAAATGGTTCTTTTCAGACACCGAATTTGGGGCTTAACTTTTTTATGGTTCAGCTTGGCTATTCTTTTCTGAAAGAAAAAAGACAACCCGTTTCTCCTCTTCCGATAAAATACGATTGGCATAAAAAATGGAATCTCGGAATAGCTCTAAGAGGGGGGATTCGTGAGAATTTTGTTCCGTACAGAGGTAAGTTTCCTCTACTTACATTTTCTTTCTTTACGACCTATCGCAAAAACCCTAAACGTAATTATGTGGGGGGGATTGATTGTTTTTACAATCCTAGCGTTCAATTTTATTCCAAAGATTTTTCTCCCTATCAGTTAGGATTGTTTGTTGGGAAAGAATGGGTGCTCAATCGATTGATTTTAGGAATTGATATGGGTGGGTATCTTTTTGACGAATATAAAGATGACGGCTTATTTTATCAGCGTTTGAATATTCATACTTATGTGAGTAAAAACCTTAAATTAAGTTTCTTGTTAAAATCGCATTGGACGGTAGCTCAGGTTTTTCAATTGGGAATTGGGGTTGATTTTTGATTTTGAACTTATTTTGTATCTTGTTGTTCAAATATTTTTTTCATCGTCTGAGAACTACAAACTCCACTTTCTTGCACTTATTTCATCTCGCCTTTAGATTTGCATCAGATTGATAAAGGTAAAATTATTCATTAATTTTGTATTCAATTTTCAATAAAAAGAGGGAGGTGAACTTCTTGTCTCGCTATACTGAAATGTATATCTAACGTATTA
>JALWSJ010000458.1 GCA_026993705.1 Flavobacteriales bacterium | reverse complement strand
ATGTTTTGGCAGGAAGACTCGCCGAAATGAAAACAGGAAGTTCTAGTTTTAAATACCCTTACAGTGCGAAAAATATGCACGTAAGAGCAGGAATAAACTTGACTTTTGGACGTAAGAATAAAGACAAAGATGGTGACGGGATAAAAGACAAAAAAGACAATTGCCCAGAGGTTGCTGGTTTAGAAATATTTAACGGTTGTCCAGATACGGATAATGACAGTATTCCAGATCCTGTAGATGCTTGCCCTCAAGTGGCGGGAATACCAGCCTTTAAAGGTTGTCCAGATACCGACGGAGATGGCATAAAAGATAGTGAAGATGCTTGTCCTACGGAAAAAGGAAAGAAAGAAACAAACGGATGCCCGGACAAAGATGCAGACGGAATTATTGATGCTGAAGATAAATGTCCCGATGTTGCAGGAATAAAAGCCTTTGAAGGTTGCCCGGACACTGATGAAGACGGCATCCAAGATAGCGAAGACAAATGTCCTACCCAAGTTGGGTCAAAAGATATGGAAGGTTGTCCGGACAGTGATGCAGACGGTTTACCTGACCATATTGATGCTTGCCCAATGGAAGCCGGAGATATGGAAAATAACGGTTGTCCTTGGGGAGATAGAGATAATGATGGGGTAAAAGACAACAAAGATAAATGTCCAAATACTCCGGGATTAATCGAAAATCAAGGTTGCCCGAATGAAGACTCCGACAAAGACGGCGTACCGAACAAAACGGATAAATGCCCAAATACTCCAGGTCCAGCATCAAACAATGGTTGTCCTGAAATTAAAAAAGAAGAGCAAGAGGTGTTAAACACTGCTTTTGATAACTTAGAGTTCGAATCAGGAAGAGCAATTATCAAAGATGCATCTTATCCTTCTTTACAAGCGTTGGCAGAATTATTACAAAAGAAACCAACGTGGAGATTAAGAATTTCTGGTCATACCGATAGTGATGGAAGTGCTTCAGCAAACCTACGACTATCAAAAGAAAGGGCACAAGCCGTTGCGAATTACTTAACAGCAAAAGGTATTAGTCCCGACCGTTTAATTGTAGAAGGTTTCGGGGAAACTCAACCAATTGCGGATAACAAAACAAAAGAAGGAAAACAAAAAAATAGAAGAGTAGAGATGAAAGTTATCTTCAATTAGGAAGATAGTATAAAATATTGTACTAATTTTATCCCGATTTGTTCCGTAGAGCAAATCGGGATTTTTTTGCTTTATGAAATACCTGTTAGAAGACGACTTTGAATACGATTTTAGTTTGTACGGCATCAGTAGCCACGAAAAAGACTATCGTGTTTGTTGGGCAGTAAACAAAGTCTTAGAATTATCGTTAACTAAACGAAATGAGAAGATAGAAGTCTTTCATAAACGGCAAAACCGTTACAGTTATCATTCTCTTTTTTCTGAATTTGATTTTGATAAAGAGGAAGAAGTACACCTCATCTCCAACCGTACAAAGACCGGTTATTTAATCCCTGAGCAAAAACATGCTGATTACTTACTAATAGTAAAAGGAGATGCCATACTCGACAAAACCGAAATCATCCAAAAACTAAGACAAATTCACTTTATTCTTATGTGCTTTGAAATAGAAGTCTCTTTACTGAAATCAAAAGATAATTTGATGTTTTAAGGATCTACCTTAAATTGTATTACAAACTTTTAATCCTCCGAATAAAAATCACTTTTTTCCCAAGGGTACGCATTCAATGTTGCCGTAGCAAGAGCAACCAACTCGTCATTTTGATTGAAAATCTCTCCTTTTGTGATGATGATTCTGTTTCCTTCGGAAAGCACCGTCCCTACTCCTTTCAATTGTTCTCCTAACAACACAGGTTTTAAATAATTGATTTTAAACTCAATAGTAGAAACAACTTTCCCTTTTTTAGAAGTAACATTCAATGATGCAACCCCCACCACCGCATCCATCATTCCTGCTAGAGCTCCTCCGTGCATAGCGGTAGGCGTAGCCAAAAACTTTTCATCTACGGTCATATAATATTCTATGGTAGTCGGACTAGTTATTTTATAATCCATACCGAAAAGACGACCAAAGTTGTTTGTTTTATTATATGCGTTCAGTATTTTATTCATACATTTTACTGCTTATTGCAAATAAACAGATGTTAACTCGAATTACTCAGCCAACATCTCTTTAATTTTACTCAAAGCATAGTCAATTTCCTCTTTGGTGGTATAACGGCTAAAAGAAAAACGAATAGGTTGACAATCCGAAACATTCTCCAACTCCGAAATCACATGAGAGCCTTGGTTACTCCCCGAAGAACAAGCACTCCCTCCCGAGGCCGCTACCCCGTTTATATCCAAACTAAACAAAAGCATTCCCGTCTTCTCATTTTGAGGAAAACAAACATTCAGTACCGTATAAAGCGACTTACTTTCATCTTGCTCCCCGTTAAAACGGATATTCGGATTAATCTTCTTCAATTCTTCCTTCATATAACTCTTTAACCCTTGCACATGTTTTTGATGCTCCTCTACTTCTCTAAACGCTAATTCAACAGCCTTTCCCAACCCTACAACTCCGGCTACATTTACTGTACCGGCTCGATGACCGCGTTCTTGCGTTCCTCCGTGAATAAAAGCCTTAATTTTATTATTTTTTCTAACATACAAAAAACCGACCCCCTTAGGACCATGAAATTTATGAGCGGCACAAGTAATAAAATCAATAGGTGTTCTTTGCATATCAAAACGATAGTGTCCCATCGTTTGTACGGTATCCGAATGAAACAAAGCATCGTGTTTTTGACACAAGGCAGAAACCTTTTCCAAAGGGAGCAAATTACCAATTTCATTATTCCCGTGCATCAATGATACCAACGTTTTTTTATCCAAATTACTTAACAGCTCTTCCAAATGTTCAATATCCACACTCCCCTTTTCATCCAGTCGTACGTGTTCTACCGACACTTTATGATTTTTCGCCAAATATTCAGACGTATGCCCTACCGCATGATGCTCAATCGGACTCGTAATAATCCGCTCCACCCCTAAGTCAAAAACCGAAGTTGCCAACGCCATATTATCTGCTTCCGTCCCTCCCGAAGTAAAAATAATTTCCGAAGGGTCGGCATTCAATTCATTAGCAATTTGTTTACGGACAATTTCTACCACATTTTTAGTTTTACGTCCAAAAGCATGCGTTGAAGACGGATTGCCGAAGTGCTCTCTCATAAAAGGAATCATAGCATCCACAACCTCCGGAGCCATAGGCGTAGTAGCCGCATTATCTAAATATACATTCATAAAGGTTATTGTTAGTAGTTATAGACCACAAAAATAAAAAACAAAACGATATAAATCTGTAAATTTTACTTGAATTGGATTTGGGCGTTCCCCCAACTAACCAAACAAACATATCGCTCTCGCGAAACGTTTGTTTGGTTAGTTGGGGTCGGGCTATCCGCTATATCTTTTGCCTGCCATAAAGGCAAGCAGGCAAAAGGATGCCGCTCCTATCCCTAACGTGTATAAAATGAGCGGTAAGAAAATGAGTTTTAGTTTCTTTAGACGATGAAAAAAATCTTTGCTGATGCTCAAAACAACAAACTTTAAGAATTTTTGAATCTTTCTTTTTCTCAATACTGTCGTTGTAAAATTTTGTAGTAACCCGTTACAACAAAAAATTTACGCCTAAGTCTTGAAAAAAATAAATTCTTCAAATTCTCCATAAAGTTTATTGCATTGAGCATAGCACCCGCAATGGAAATATTTTTTGAAGAAGTATAAAGGAAATAAAAACATTTTATGGTGCTCATTTTACACAGGTTAGGGACATGTCCCTAACGCAAAAAATCAACATCCGATTCTACATTCAAACGCATCAAGTGGTTCAACCCTTTTTCAACCTCCATTCCTTCAAAAATGATACGATACAAAATACTTGCTATCGGTGCTCTAAAACCATAATTACTAAACGCTTTTATCAATTGAAGTGTTTTAACACCTTCGGCTACTTCCCCTATTTCAGCTTTAATATCCTCTAGTTTTTTGCCTTGTGTAAGATAATACCCTACTCTAAAATTACGACTCAATTTACTGCTACAAGTCGCAATTAAATCTCCTACACCAGCTATCCCTAGAAAAGCCTCCGGCCCGATACCAAACGCTTTTGCGATGTATATCATTTCGGTCATTCCACGCGTAATAAGTAAAGCTCGTGCATTATCTCCATAACCTAGACCAACGGTCATTCCTGCAGCAATAGCTATATAATTTTTCAGCACTCCCGCCAGTTCAATTCCAATCAGTTGATTACTTCCATAGACCATAAAACGCTTGGAAGCCAAAACTTTTTTACCTAAATCAATTACTTCGTTATACTTACTCGCAACAACGGCTGCAGCAATCTGTTTATCAGCAATTTCTGTAGCCAAATTAGGCCCTGCCAAACATCCTACTCTTACAACTCCCGTTTCCTTTAAAATCAACTCCGACATGGTGGAAATATCATTCGGTTCAAGTGTCAAATCCGCTTGTAGCTCTTTTTCTACATGTAAACCTTTTGTTCCGTGTATTAATATGTGTTTTGGAGTCAAAAAAGGCTGAAACTCTTCCAACATTGATTTAAAACTACTCGATGGAACAATCGGAAAAATCAACTGACATTCTTCTGTTATTTTTTTAAGGTCAGAAGTAGCAAAAACACGTTCGCTCATCTCCTGATTTTTATGTTTACGAGTAGTATTGATTTCAGAAACAACTTTGTTGTTTCTGGCAAAAAGAATCACTTCGTTATTTTCTGCTAAGAGGTTCGCTACTGCCGTACCAAAACTTCCCGCTCCTATTACGCCAACTTTCCTCATCTCCAATCTATTTTGTTTTCTAAATTATACCCCATGGTTCGATTATGGTAATAATAGAGCAATTTCATGTCGGTAATTTGAATTGTATTTTTCTTAGTCCGCTTAATCACAGGATCAGGATGATAAGAACCCAAGTATTTAATTCCGTTATTGGCGATAAAATGGGCGGTTTCATAAATCTCATCCGATAGCTTAATTTCCCCTCTCTCTTTTAATTCGATAAGAGCAACCTTCAGTTTATCCACTTGATTCTCGAACCAATCATTATCTATTTCAAGTTCTTCTTGCGGAAGTCGCATCAACTCAAAAATATCCAATTCCGAATGTTTTTTTTGCAACATTTCAAAAGCTACAAAAGCTACCACATGACTTGAAAAAACAATATTATTTCTTTTATAAGATTTTAAAATATTATGAGCCAGACGCTCTGTGTAAACGCGGTTCCGTTGTTTATCTTCCGTAATCTCGTTTTCAGTTACGAAATAATCCTCCAAATGAACTTTTTGTCCTATATCGTTATAGCTTTCGCCGTTCTCATCAACTTCGTTCCCTAAAATATCCAAAGGGTTACCAAAAGAAACCATCATCTTAGGCGATGCGGTAAAGAATTTAAAAATAAATTTTAAGACCTTAAAAGAGTTTTTAAATTCATCACGTGTTAAATACAGTTCTTTTCCTTGTGCCTTCAGATAATCGGTAATCATCTTTTTTGCTTCCATTACAAAATGGTAGTTCAAGACTACAGGCACGATATAAATTTTATTATTATCGTTATGAACTAAATTAATTTGTTGAGCTTCTACTGTTGTCCCCAACAATCCTAATTTTAATCTTTCTTCAATCGCTCCTGAGCGTGAACGGGTTCCTCCGGGAAAAAACAAGCTGTGTCCGCCTTTGCTTAAACCGATTGTTGAATAGTTTTTAAGAAAATCCAAATAAACAGCATTTTTTCTCCGTCTATCTACTTTGTACGAACCTAAGTTATTCATAAAGTCGGAGAGTACTTTTATCGTAAACAAGTTTATTCCTGCTCCATAGGTTACAGCCGGCACACCAATTCCACTAAGTGCCATTCCTAAAGCGGGAGGATCGAGGTTACTAAAGTGCGTAGGCACAAACACCAATGTTCCTTTCTTTGCCAGTTCTCTAATTTGGTCGATTTGCCCATTCAATTGCAATTTTTCATACAACGATTTACCCGGCGCAAATAATTTATATAATTTACCGGGAAAAGCATTTAACAACCTAGAGAAAATAACAGGCAATACTTTTCGAGCAATATTGTATTTAGAGGGGTCAAAATTGGCTACAATCTCATTGGCATACAACCACATTATTTCTTCTAAAAGAGCTTCAATTTTTTCTCGTTCTATTTCTTCGTCTTCTATTGCCGAAATTTCAATAATTTCCTGCTTTTTTGCCTTCCAAAACTGGAGTTCTTCGGGGCGGTCAGACTGCCAAGGGTTTTTGGTTAGCCGTATTATTTCCTGATACCTGATTTTTTTTAACTCGTTGAGTAGTGCTTGATTGGTTTTTAACCGTTCAAGTGTTTCTTTCTTGGTTTTTGCTACGACTTCTTTGAGATAATTTTCTTTGTCTTGACTAATATTGTAGATTGGCCAGTCTTTAACGTCTTCTATGACGTAAGGTAATTTATTTATATAAGTTGTAGAATCTTTCATGTAGTAACTGCTTAACTTCTGTCGAAGTAGTTTAAGCTCGCTCAAAGTTAATGATTTCATTGAATTTGAGGATTTAACTTTCAACAAGTTTATCGTCTGAGAAAACTAAACTCTATTTCCTTTGCACTCATTCCACTTGCGTTAGGGATAGAACGGCGTGTTTGAACTCCTTTTGGGTTGTTGCACTTATGCAACACAAAAGAGTGAGTAGTGATAGCCCGACCTTTACGGCGTTAAAAAGGAGTGTAGTGGGGGTAGTGCGAACGGAACTGCTTTTTTATGCTGTAATGGGAACGCCCAAATCTACTTAATTATCTAGCAACAAACGAGCATCGTTTATCATTTTATCAACTTGTTCTTTTTTTGTTCCGTCGTACATTCCTCTGATTCGTCCTTGCCCATCAACTAAAATAAACTTTTCGGAATGTAGAAAACCTCCTGGTGCTAAGGCGTCTTCTTGACTTGAAACTAGGTATCCGTTCACTCCCAATTCGTATAAATCTTGTTTTTCTCCTGTTACAAAATTCCAGTTTTGGGTATCTATATTGTTTTTTTTGGTGTACCATTTTAATCGTTCTACGGTGTCGTCTTTGGGGTCAACGGTATGAGAAAGAAACAACACGTCTTCACCTTTTAATTGTTGTTGAGCATACTTCATATTCTCCAACATTTTTGGGCAAACCGAAGGACAATGCGTAAAGAAAAAATCGGCTACATAAACTTTGCCTTGATAATCTTCTTTTGAGATATACTCTCCTTCTTGATTTTGAAAACTCCAAAATGGTATGGTGTGATAAACAGTATCTTTGTCTATGCCTTCTATAAATTCTTTTTCTCCCAGAATTGGAAGTTCCTGCTTGTTTTTTTGTACTGAATTGCAACTTGAAAAAATTACAACTACGGCAATCAAAGGTAAAAACAAAAAGTTTTTCATTGCTTGATTCTATTTATTGGATTTTAATCTGTCTCTTTGCTCTTTTTCCAACATACTGATGTCTTTGGTGATTCGCATCACCTCATCGGCTATTGTGGTTACATATTTTCCTCTCAGATAATCGTCTTTATCTTTTAGAATGGTCATTACACGAGCTTCTCTATCAAAACCGTAAATAGTATCTTTTTTCTGCCAAGGATTTCCTCGCTCTAAATCAACATCAAAAAACGGTTGATAATCTCCTTTAACAAAAATCCATCTTTCCTTATCTATGTTCAATTCGCTTCTTAGGGTTTTGATTCGTTCTATGGAATCTTCTCCAAATATTTGTGTTACAATGTACGCATCTTTGAAACCGGCATTTCCTTCAAATTCATCATAAATAAGGTATTTGAATATTTTAAAATTGATATTACAATCCTCATAAGGGCAGCCGGAATTGATAAAATTGAAAACTACGTATTTATTTTTAAAGTCTTCTTGTGTATATTTCTTGTCGTCAATATCTTCAAACGAATATTCTTTTATCGAAAAAGGAATGGTGTCGTTTCCTTTAATTGTCAGCTTTCCGAAGTAAGGTGTTTGATGATATTGTTGCTCTCCCAACAGGAAAAAACCAATAAAAAAAGCCGG
Organism: Flavobacteriales bacterium; assembly: GCA_026993705.1. Classification (GTDB taxonomy): domain Bacteria; phylum Bacteroidota; class Bacteroidia; order Flavobacteriales_D; family Parvicellaceae; genus S010-51. Next base: position 1,785 of record JALWSJ010000458.1, on the reverse strand, counting down.
AAGTCCAAACATTCCGGCAAATAACGCTATACGTTTTATTTTTGACATTTCTTAATGAGCTGATTGATGTGCTGCTTCTTTTACAGCTTCCAATCCTCCGTAAAGTATTTCGTGTTGGTAAGTTCCTTCTGTTAAGAGTTGGAAAATCAAATAAGACATAAAGATAAAATAAGGTCCTAAAAGCATCCATCTAAAACTTTTCGATTCGTCACCTAAGTGCATAAAAACCATCACAATGTATCCTGCTTTAATTAAAGTCATTAATAAGAATAACACTTTAACAATCGGCCATGCTGCATTGTCATGTTTTACCAATACTCCCAATATTACCTCAATAATTGTAATGATAGAAAGTATAGCCGTAACTTTCCAAATGGTTTTTCTTATCAGCTTGCCATGTTCTTCATCATGGTTAGCTGCTACTGAATATGAATGGTCTAATATTAAATCATCTCTTTCCATTGCTAAATATATTTAATTTTAATAAATCTCGTAGTTAATAAATCAGATAAGGTAGAAGAAGGTAAATACAAAGACCCATACCAAATCTACAAAGTGCCAGTATAAACCAACTTTCTCAACCATTTCAAAATGACCTCTATCGTCATACGTTCCACGGAGTACTTGTATCAATATAATTAAATTGATTACAACTCCCGATGTTACGTGAAATCCGTGAAAACCTGTTATAAAGAAAAAGAAATCAGCAAATTGCGGAGTTAATGGTGCGTATTCATTTTCTATCAAATTAGCTCCATAAATCACAGCATCTCCAATGTGAGCTCCGTGCTCCGTCCCGTGAATAAAGTGAGACCATTCCCACGCTTGAGAACCAACAAAGAACGCTCCTCCTAATACAGTTAACGAAAGCCATTTAATAACTCCTTTTTTATCCAATCGATGTCCTGCTTCTACAGCTAATACCATCGTAACTGAACTTACGATTAATATAAAAGTCATTAACGCAACATACATCAACGGATATCCCTCTCCTAAAAAAGGCATTGCATTAAATACATGTTCCGCAATCGGCCAATCAAAGGCCTGATGTCTTGCATATCCGTATGCGGTTAACAACGCTCCGAAAGTAAGTGCATCGGAAAGTAAGAAAAACCACATCATTTGTTTTCCGTAAGAAATTCTAAAAGGGGAACCATGTCCTCCCCACAGTGTAGAACCATCTACTTTTTCTATGTGTCCTGCCATTGTTTGTTATTTATTTTTTTGTATGGGTGCAAGTTTAATGAATTAATTGTAAAAAAACGAATAAATAGATCCATAAAAATCCTAAAAAGTGCCAAAACACTCCTCCAACCACCAATCCCATTTGATTTTCTTTGTTGTAAATCCCCTTCAAACTCCTTATAAATAGTACAAACAAGACCAATAAACCAACCAAAATATGGATGAAATGAACAATGGTCAAAATCCACACGTAGGAACTAGCTACATTTCCTGTTTGGTAAAATTCTCCGTATTGGACAGAGTTTAATTCTTGTCTTAATTGTGTCCACTTACCATCTTTAATATGTACTTGTATTCCTTTATTCAAATCAAAATACGTTTCAAAACCTTCAGCAGGTATTTCTTTCCCTTCTAAATAAATTTTACCGTTTTTAATTTCATATTCCTTCCCTCCTTGAAAAACTGTTTTCTTTATTGCTTGTATTTCTTCAACCGTTAACTCTCTTTCAGGGAAATACAACTTTCTATCCTCAAAATCCAATCGCTCCCCGTTTAGATACAATGAAAAATCTTCTCCATATCGTCCTTTCAACATAAAAA
>JALWSJ010000457.1 GCA_026993705.1 Flavobacteriales bacterium | reverse complement strand
TGACTATTTGATAAAGCCGGTGAATCCGAATCAGATTTTGTTGGCGATTAAGAAAAATTTGGAAGGTAAACGTTTGGTTAGTGAGAAAACAACGTCAAATTACCAACAAGAGTTTAGGCAGATTTCAATGGATTTACAAGACCGTTTGGATGAAAATGAATGGATTGATTTGTATAAAAAAATTGTGGATTGGGATATTAAATTAAGCAATAGCCATGACGAAGGAATGCAAGACGTTTTGGATATGCAAAAAAAAGAAGCCAATGATTTGTTCTCTAAATTTGTGGCCGACAATTACTTAAACTGGGTGAACGGAATTGACACACCTTTGATGTCTGACCAATTGCTCAAAAGTGAGTTTTTCCCAAAGATTAAAGAAGCTGACAAGACTACTTTTTTAGTCGTAATCGATAATTTACGCTTTGACCAATGGAAAACTCTTCGCCCTTTGTTACGCGACTATTTTAGCGTAGAAAAGGAAAACTTATATTATAGTATCTTACCAACGGCTACACAATATGCGAGAAATGCAATATTCGCAGGACTAAAACCTTTGGAAATAGCTCGTAAACATCCTCAATACTGGCGAAACGATGAAGATGAGGGAGGTAAAAATCTGTTTGAGAGTGAATTATTGGAAACTAATCTAAAGCGAAACAACATCAACAAAAAATTTTCATACAATAAGATAACCAACCTCAACGGAGGTAAAAAATTGGTCGATACTTTTTCTAACCTATTGCAAAACGACTTCAATGTAATTGTCTATAATTTTGTTGATATGCTTTCGCACGCTCGTACCGATATGGAAATCATAAGAGAGTTGGCTGACGATGAAGTCGCTTATCGTTCGCTAACATTGAGTTGGTTTAAGCACTCCCCTCTTTTTGACATCTTTAAATTAATTGCAAAAAACGGATGCGATGTAATCGTTACCACCGACCACGGAACCGTAAAAGTAGATACTCCAAGTAAAGTTATCGGCGACAGAAACACCAATACAAACCTCCGATACAAACAAGGAAAAAACCTTACTTACCAAAAGAAAGACGTCTTTGAAGTACGAAATCCGGAGGAAGCCTTTCTACCAAAACAAAATGTAAGCACGACTTATATTTTTGCAAAAGACAGCAAGTTTTTTGTCTATCCCAATAACTACAACTACTATTTAAACTATTATATAAATACGTTTCAACACGGCGGTATCAGCCTAGAAGAAGTGCTTATTCCAATCGTTCACTTAAAAAGCAAATAAGTTCTTTAATGTTATTGGGGCGTTCCCCTCATTTGCAAAAGAAGCATATCGCTACCGCGAAACGCTTCTTTTGCAAATGAGGGTCGGGCTATCCACTATATCTTTTGCCCTCCAAAAGGAGGGAGGGCAAAAGGATGCCGCTCCTATCCCTAACGCGTATAGAATCCTAAAAACGTCACAACTACTCCATCACTTCAACAGTTAAAAAAATATCTTTTAAAGGACGGTCTAAATTATCAGTAGCCACTTTACTAATTTTATCCACTACGTTCATTCCACTATAAACTTCCCCAAAAACAGTGTATTTATTATCTAAATGTGGACTACCTCCAACCGTTCTATATACTTTTCGATTAGCTTCGGGAATAGTGATTTTGTATTTTTTCTCAATTTTATCCATATACTTATCCGTAAGAGCTTCACGCTGTATAATGTAAAAATTATAAGCACTGGAATTACGGTGGCGATAACGTTCAGGCACGTCAGATTGGTCTCGAACAGCCATAGCCAAAGCACCACGTTTATGAATATGGTATTTTTTCATCTCATTAGGAATTTGATATAACCCGATGTTTCGCATCCGTTCACCAATATTATCTTGATCAGAATTTCCCCCTTGTATCATAAATCCTTCTATCACACGATAAAATAAAGTAGAATCATAAAAACCTCTTTTTGCCAACATTATAAAATTTGCACGATGTAAAGGCGTGTCTTTGTAAAGACGGATTTTTATTGTTCCGTATTTAGTCTTTATTTTAATCTTTGTTTCCGGATTATTGTTTTCGAACTCAGTCAGTTTTTCAACAACATTTTCGTTAGAAATAAGTTTCTTTTTCCGCTCAATTTCCCTCTCAATTCGTATGGAATCTTTTATGGGGGTGCTATCTCTCACAGTCGATTTCAAAGGACCAGGATGATATATCTCTACTTTGTTCTTTTGCTCACTCGCACAATTGGTGATAAAAAAAGTAACGATAAGTAATATTGTTATTTTCGAGATTTTATTAATCATTTAATAGTTGAAATACTGTAAATACAATAAAATCAAATATAGAAAGCCTATTGTTGCTCCCCCTATACTTAGTTGCATCGCAATAATAAGGAATATGTTTGTCCCCTCAAAAATAATATTTATAATCGGTAAAAACAAGAGAATAAATATCAACCAAAAATAAGAATAAAATGTGGAGTTATTTTCCATATAAATACTTCC
>JALWSJ010000456.1:8651-9875 GCA_026993705.1 Flavobacteriales bacterium | reverse complement strand
GATATATATATTGCTTACAATAGGACTATTTGGAGTCTTGATTGTAATATTCAAATTATTTAACAAGTACGGAGTAGATAATTTACAGGCTTTAATTTTTAATTATGTTACTGCCGCGACTTTGGGGTATTTGACTAGTCCGATAGAGATTTCGGGAGGTTATATCATAAGTGCAGATTGGTTGCCTTATGCGGTAGTAGTTGGAGCGTTGTTTATTGTTGTATTTGATTTATACGCTACGGGTACGCAAAAGGTGGGGATTGCTATAACAACAGTTGCTAATAAGATGTCTTTGGTTATTCCGGTTGCGGTAGCTTTGGTTATTTATCCTAATTCTAATTTTACGATTAAGACATTTATTGCTTTTATTTTGGCTTTATTGGGTATTTACCTTTCATCTACACAAAACGGAAAAATATCATTTGACAAAAAATATATTTGGTTAATTGTATTTGTATTCGTAGGGCAAGGGATAGCCGATTCAGTATTTAATTATGCCCAACAAACCGCTATTGAAGAAGGAGAAGCACCAGCTTTCTTTTTTGTGTTGTTTGTTGTTGCCGCTTTATTCGGAATGGGGATTGTGGTGTTACGTTCACTTAAAGAACAACGATTGAATTTTAGATTAAAAAATATTTTAGCAGGAATACTATTGGGGATTCCTAATTATGGTTCTTTAATTTTCTTTTTTAAGGCGTTGGAATACTCAGGCTTTCATCCGAGTAAAGTCTTTCCGATAGTTAGTACGGGAGTGGTAATATTGTCGGCTGTTTTGGGCGTTGTTTTTTATAGAGAAAAATTATCGCGTTCTAATTGGTTGGGGATTTTATGTGCTATTTTAGCTATTGTGTTGATAGCGTAGGAGATTTTTTTGTTTTGTATCTATTTCTTAAAGAATCGTTATACAGAAAAGGTTTAGTGCCACCTTTTTGAAATGTTATACGAGTTAACGTGTCTTTTTTCGGCTTCCAATTTTTGGGTTTATTGTTAGGTGCTCTATAGGCTTTACCGTACGACCAATTTTTATTGATGTAAGTGTAAGACTTTGTTTGGGTAGCTTGAGAAAAAGCAAAAGAGGCACTCAGAAATGTTGAAAATAGGATTAAAATCTGCTTCATAATTAATGTTCATTATTTTGAACTTGTTTAAAGTTAACTTACTAAACTACGCGTAAAGCATTATATTTTCTGGACTTCAGCTAATTTTTATTCCATAGCTAATGGC
>JALWSJ010000456.1:0-8641 GCA_026993705.1 Flavobacteriales bacterium | reverse complement strand
GCTAATGGCTATGCAATAAAAATGGAGCTTTGCCAGAAAATATAAGCCTTCACGCTCGCTATTAGTCTGTCAACTTTAAACAAGTTCTTTATAAAAATAGTGGCAAAACTAATGCCATAATTTGTTTCATTACAACTTATTTGATACTACTCAAAACCTCCCTATCTGCTTTTTTTAAAGTCTCCGAAACATCGTTAAAATCAACCCATTCCAAGGCTTCAAATTTATCAGGTTCACCTAAAGTAAAATGAAATTGTTTAGGTTGTTTTAGTAAAAAGTAGTAGCGTTGATACGAAATATTATTTTTGGTATAATTGATTTCTTTAATCAGCGAAATATCGCCTTTGGAAAGTATAATTCCAGCTTCTTCTTTCGCTTCTCTAATCATAGCCTCAATAGGTTGCTCTTTAGGCTCTATATTTCCGCCAATTAGACTTCTTTTGTTTTCTTGTTTCTTTTTTAGAGATAAAACAAAAGGAGGACGTATAACAATCAAACGTGATTTACGATTTGTATTCATCTAAATAGAGGTTGATTTTAATACATGGAATTTTTTAATTTCTTCATTGTCTTGAAGCCCTAATTTTTCAATCATCTTAGGGTTAACAAGGAAGTAGCCTAAAGTGATGTTGATTTTGTCATCATCTTTTAATTCCGTATCAAAAGTAAAGGTTTTAGATTCTTTTCCTTGTAAAACGGTATTTTTTAATTCCGTATCAGCCACCCAAGGAGGTGCTGGGTTTCCATCTTTACCGAGAACACGCATAAATTTAACAGGTTCTAATTCTTTAGAAGTTCCATTAGCTGAGGTGATGTTGACTTTTAGTAACCCTAATCTGAGTGGGTGGAGAAGCAAAGCGTGAGAAGCGTTGTTGGTGATTGTTACAGTAACTTGGTTTCCTTTTCTTTCGGGTATGATGTCAACGTACTGTGCTAATAATTCTTGTTTGCTATGCGTGCCAGCAAAACCATGAAAATGGTGTTTTGTTCTTTCACTTCCAATGGCAACTGATCCATCCATTTCAGGCATGTGACAGGTAATACAGTTCTCACTTTCGGTATTTTTAATTTCAGTAGTACAAACAGATAGCCCATGTTTGTTTTGTTTGTGAGAATGGCAACCAATACAAACATTACCATTTAAAAACAATTCGTTGTTGGTTTTTATGGTGTGAAATCCTGCTTCAGCATGTTCTTCTATGTTTCCAAAATACTCCTTCCTCTTAGAAGCAATAACATTAGTGTTTGTCTTTTCTCCGAGTTTTATTGCTTCAATTCTATGACAGTATGAACAAGCCACTCCTTCTAAATGAGTGGGATTATTTGCATCAGGTACTTGATGTTTACCTTCTGTAACTAAGTATTTAAAATTATTTGCCGCAGGTGTGTGGCATTTGGCACAAACATATTGTTGCATTTTTTTGTTTTTAGGATGTTTATCCCAAATAGCTTTATGCACAGGGTCTTTAAAGATAGAAGCATTGGCGTGCATAGAAGTACTGTACTCTTCGTAAATATTTTTGTGACAAGATTTGCACGATTCGTTTAATTCAAAGTTGGAGTGAATACCTTGTTCTTTGCTTTCTATTTTGGCTTCTTTTGTTTGTTGTTGTGCGTCTGAAATTTGTTGTGTCTCGCCGTTACTGCATCCAATAAGAAAAAGAAAACTTGTGTAAACACTAATTGAAAATAATTTCCACTTCATAATTGTCATTTTTTTGTAAAGATAAGCAATCAAAATGAAAGTTGAATGTAGGGTGTGAGGTCTGTAACTTAGATTACAATGAGTCGTTCTAATAAAATCAAAAAACAAAAGCCCAATTCATAACTAGAGTTGAGCTTTTAATTCTGTTTTTTTAATTTAAGGTTAAATAAAAAGGATGAATAATTTTTATTCGTCAGATTTATCAATAGAGCATTTCGAACAAGTTTTCATTCCGAAGATAGTATATGCCGGACAAAATCCCATAAGACTAGTTAATAATAGAACCAGTGCAACGACCAATAATACCATTCCTAACGTTCCTGTTAATACTCCTGTTAAATAAAGTATTGCAATAATTACAGCTCCTACTGCTCTTAGGATTCTGTCACATTTTCCCATATTTTTTTTCATGATATTTTTGTTTTATTTGGTTAGTAATAATGCAAATTTATAGATTTAATAACTATTTGTTCGTGACTGCAGTCACAAGGATGTTATTTTTATTCCTTTTCTTGTTAGTTTTACTAAACCTTCATTTTCTAATTTTTTGAGCAAACGCGAAATGACTTCACGTGCCGTTCCCAATTCGTTGGCTATTTGAAGGTGGCTTAATTGAATGGGAGCACCTCCTGTTAATTCTGATTTTCGTTTCAGATGTTCATAAAGTCGTTTATCCATCTTATCGACTAAAAGGTGCTTTATTGTGTCTAAAAGTTCGGTGTATCTTAGGTTAAATTGGCTGTAAAACAGATTGTTAAAATCGCTGTATTGTTTTATCCATTCAGATAAAAAACGTACAGGCAGAAGTAAAACTTCTGTATCTTCTTCCGTTACAGCAAAAACCTTACTCGATTCGTTGTTCAGTGCAGCGTAAAAAGTCATGATACAGCTTTGTTTAGGCTCAATATAGTAGAGTAACAACTCTCGCTCTTCAAACCTCGAGCAAACTTTTACCAATCCGGACAAAACTATGGGGACAACCTTAACCGATTGCCCTTCTTTTAATAGTTGAGTACCTTTTGGAAAAATTTGAGTAGCTCCGTATTTTGTTATCTCATCAACTAATTGAGTGTTGAGAAAGGATAGTTTTTTTCTGTTCATAAAATATGTCTGTTTCTACCCTCCAAATTCCATTAAGTACGCCTTTAAGAAATCGTCAATTTCACCGTTTAAAACCGCTTCTGTGTTGCTGGTTTGATAATTGGTTCTATGATCCTTTACACGGCGGTCATCTAGAACGTAGCTTCTTATTTGAGAACCCCATTCGATGTTCTTTTTCTCCGATTCAATAGCAGCCCTCGATTCTTGTTTTTTGCGTTGTTCTATTTCGTACAATTGAGATTTAAGCAATTGCATCGCTTTTTCTTTATTCCCCAACTGCGAACGTGATTCCGTATTTTCAATAATAATTCCCGAAGGTTTGTGTCGTAGTCGAACCCCTGTTTCTACCTTGTTTACATTTTGTCCTCCTGCACCACCCGAACGGAAAGTTTCCCATGTAATGTCAGCAGGGTTTATCTTAATTTCAATCGTATCATCTACCAATGGATATACATAAGCCGAAACAAACGAAGTATGTCTTTTGGCGTTAGAATCAAAAGGTGAAACTCTTACTAAACGATGGACACCGTTTTCTCCTTTTAAATAACCGAAAGCAAAATCACCTTCAATTTCCAAGGTGACTGTTTTTACGCCTGCAACATCACCTGCTTGATAGTTGATTTCTTTGACTTTCATACCGTGTTTTTCTGCCCACATAATATACATACGCATCAACATTCCAGCCCAATCACAACTCTCTGTACCACCTGCACCAGCAGTCAATTGCAATACAGCATTCAAAGAATCTTCTTCGGCACTCAACATATTTTTAAACTCCAGTTCCTCTACTTTTTCCAATAAAGCATCGTAGGCTTCTTGCACCTCTTCTTCCGTAGCCTCATCAGCTTTGCAAAACTCATACAGCACTTCCAAATCTTCGTATTCTTCCAACACTTTGTTGTATGTTTCTACCCAATATTTCTTATGCTTTAACTTTCGCAACAAAGCCTCCGCCTCTTTAGGGTTATTCCAAAAATCAGGGTCTTGAGTTCTTAAATCTTCCTCCTCTATCTGCATCTTTTTCTCTTCAATATGCAAATATCCATACAAAGCATCCAACCGCTTTTTTATATCCTTTAACTGATCTTGTGTAATCATTATTCTCTTTTATTTTGTTCCTGTACTACCAAATCCACCTGCACCTCTAGTAGTCTCTTCTAATTGTTCAACCTCCTGCCATTCAACCGTTTCGTGCTTTGCTACGACCAACTGAGCAATTCGTTCTCCATCTTCCACAACAAAAGGCTCGCTAGACAAATTTACTAACAAAACACCAATCTCACCACGATAATCTGCATCAATTGTACCAGGTGAATTAAGTACCGTAACCCCTTTTTTATAAGCCAATCCACTACGCGGGCGCACTTGGGCTTCATATCCTTCAGGCAAAGCAATAAACAACCCTGTTTTAATCAATTTTCTTTGTAAAGGTAACAGTTCTATTGGTTCTTCCAAATTCGCTCTCAAATCCACACCAGCCGATAAAGGAGTTGCGTATTGAGGCGTAGCATGTTTTGATTGGTTAATTAATTGTACATTCATAATTGTTTGACGTTTTTTATTATTTTGGGTGTTCCCCTTTTCAGCAAAAGACACATGTCGCTCTCGCGAAACGTGTCTTTTGCTGAAAAGGGTCGGGCTATCCGCTATATCTTTTGCCCTCCCAAAAGGAGGGCAAAAGGATGCCGCTTCTATCCCTAACACGAGGTAGGTAAGTACAAATAAAATGGAATTTAGTTTTTTTAGACGATGAAAAATAAATTTGCATAGCACTCGCTATGGATATTTATTTTGAAAATGTATAAGGAAAATAAAACCATTTTATTGTGCTTAAATGCCCTGTGTTACGAATACAAATCTAGAACTTTTCAGACTTCAGACTTCAGACCTACTAGGTTTTCAAAACCTAGTAGGTCTAGTAAAATGAAATTGATTAGTAAATTATAAAGGTGTTAAAGTTATTTACATAGTTACCTGACATCCTCTAACTAAAACGTAAATGTTTAACCGTTTCTCCTTTGTTCATAATTTCTTTCAGCGAGTCAATACCGATTTGTATGTGTTTATCCACGTAGTTTTTGGTAACGTGTGAATCACTCTTGTCGGTCTTTACGCCTTGCGGAACCATAGGTTGGTCAGAAACAAGTAAAAGAGCACCTGCGGGAATTTTGTTTGCAAAGCCACCCGTAAAAATAGCAGACGTTTCCATATCAATAGCCATGGCTCTAATTTTGCGTAAGTACTTTTTGAATTTATTATCGTGTTCCCATACTCTTCGGCTCGTTGTGTAAACTGTGCCTGTCCAATAATCCAAGCCTTGTTCTCTTACAGAGTGAGAAACGGCACGTTGCAAGTTGAAAGCAGGTAAAGCCGGTACTTCTACAGGGAAGTAGTTACTTGAGGCTCCTTCTCCTTTAATGGCAGCAATTGGAAGAATCATATCTCCGATTTTGTTTTTCTTTTTTAATCCTCCGCATTTTCCTAAAAACAAGACAGCTTTTGGTTTAACTGCGGATAATAAATCCATTACCGTGGCCGCATTGGCAGAACCCATTCCAAAGTTAATCATGGTAATTCCTTCGGCTGTTGCACTAGGCATAGCTTTGTCTCTACCTTTTACCTCCACCCCGAATTTGTTGGCAAATAAATCAACATAATTGTCAAAGTTTGTCAATAAAATATATTGTCCAAAGTCTTTTAATTCTAACCCCGTATATCTGGGTAACCAATTTTTTACTATATCTTCTTTTGTTTTCATGTTTTTTTAATATTTCGTTAGTTTGCGTTAGGGATTGGTATCCCTAACACGAGCGAAATAGACGGTATAAAGCGTTTTTTGATTCCTTATACTTCTTTATAAAAATTTTCCATAGCGGGTGCTATGCAAAATTTTTATTCATCGTCTAAGAAACCAAAAATTCACTTTCTATCCGCCAATTTCGCCCGCGTTAGGGATAGAACGGCGTGTTTGAACTCCTTTTGTGTTGTTGCACTTATGCAACACAAAAGAGTGAGTAGTGATAGCCCGACCCCAATTTACAAAACAAACATTTCGCGTTAGCGATATGTTTGTTTTGTAAATTGGGGGAACGCCCTAATTATTCTCTAGAATACAAAAGTACAATATTTTTGGGGAATAGTTATTTTACTTCCAGCATCATTTGTGTTCCTTCGATTGCGGTGTTGTGTCCGTAGTTTAATAGGGCAGCTAAACCGTATTTTCCTTTGGGAAGATCGTTGGGTAATGTTAATGTAAATGTTCGTTTTTCACCTGGGAATACGCGGTGCTTTTTTGGTGGAAACTTTTGTTCTTTTGCAGTGGCTAAATCGCCTAATAACAACTGAACATTGGCTTCAAAAATTTTGTCGCCTGTATTTTCTACCGTAACGTTGAATACTTTAACGGTGTCTTTTTCGGTGGTTACGTCCTTTAATCCGTATATCTTTCCTTTATAATTGGTGTTTGATTTTGGGGATTGGCTAACCAAAACGGCGATACGTGGTGTTACCTTTATTCCTGTTGCCATTTGTTTGTCAACTTCGCGAGCTTCTTGTTCTTTTGCTGCCTGTACGTATATCATTCCCCACCGTGTTGAAAACTCATTTTTAGGAACAGTCATCAGAACCGTTACTTCTCGTTCTTCATTCGGATTGAGCGTTAAAACAGTAGGAGAAACGGTTATCCAACTGGCACACGAGCGTTTTGACTTGCCTGCCGGCATACGCACTTTCTTTCCTTCTTCGTTAATTTCATAATCTCCGAAATTAAAAGTGAAGGTCTGTTTTATGTTGGCGTGATTTCTTATCGTCATTTTTTTCTTTTGAATTTGACCAGGATTAGCATCAAAATTCATGACTACTGGAGCAACTTCAAAGTCTTGGGCATTGGTTATCAGGTGACTAAAGAGTAAAACGAATGTGATAAATAGTATTTTCATAACTGATAAAGGTTTAATTCTGTTACAATTATAAGAATAAAACAGATATAAACAGCGTACTTTATAATCTTTAATTTTTAGTTAAAACGCCAATCATTGATTATTATATGTTTATCAATCAAAAAAATACTTCGATAAAAAAATAGTGCTAAAATTTTATTTTTTTAAACTTTATACTTAATATTGTAGCGAACTAAAAACTATATATTATGAAAAAAGTGACTATTTTGCTCGGAGGATTGATGTTGTGGGGTGCTACCTCATACGCTCAAGCCATTCGCGACAGGAATATTATTCCTCTTGCGGTAAATCTTAATGAAGTATTAAGAATGACTATCACCGATGGTGGTAACATTGAGTTTACCTTTAACTCAATTGATGATTATCGTTTAGGTATCTCGGGAGATGCAGCTTCTTCAGGTTCTGCGAACCCGGCTACTTCAGATCCTATGTATTCAACAAACTTCACTATTGCTTCATCTACCAGATGGGAGTTAAGTTATGGTGCGGAAGAAGCTACCTTTATAGGTACTGATAACCCTGCCAATACGTTAACATTGGACAATGTAGGGTTTTCGTTAACCTCTAATGGTACGCATACTTTTGGTACTGAAATTACTTCTGCTCCGACGGTTGACGGAACTGCTGTAACAGCCTTGGAACAATTTCCGGTGGTGTTAATTACAGATAACGGTGCTGCCAACGCAAGTGCGGGAGATGTAACTGATAATGATTTTACAATCACGTGGAGATGTGGTACGGCTGAAGTGTCTGCTGCTCCTGCTCCAATGAACAGTACAGTTCTTTTGGAACAAAACCCTAGTCCAACTCCGGATAGATACATTGTAAATGTATTATTTGAGTTAGCTTCGTTATAATTTACGGAAGTTATTACACACACTCAACTAAAGTTGACACAGTTCTTTTTAACTGTGTCAACTTTTACTGTATTAATGCCTATGCTATTTGTTCGATTTACTTTTCTTTTTATTATCGTTTTGTCGTCTTATGTGCTAAAGGCTCAGGATAACACGGCTCGTTTGACCACTATTATTGGTTCGCATATAGAATTTAACTTTAATTCTATCGATAAATACAGAAATGGCATTCGAATTACAGATGGTACTACCTTGGGGATTTCAATGCAGGATTTAACTGGTGGAACGCTTATAGGTTGGCATATTGATGTGCAATCGTTTTTATCGCAACCGAATATTCAAGGCAGTGGAGGGAATACCATTCCTCTTGATGTTGTTCAAATTGAAGCGACTGACGCGAATGGTAATTTAGCTACGGCGACATTCAATGGTTTGCAGGATTTGTCCATCGCACCAGGGTTTGAATTGATGCATACTACTGACCCTGCACATATTCCCGCCGATGCCAATACACATCAGATTAATTTAAGTTATGAGTGTGGTATTGCCAATGGAAGTTTGTTAGGAACTACCGCGGATTATTATACCGTAGAGATTGAGATAATCCTCATTCCTGACTTTTAAAATTTATTCCTTTAAGGTTACGGTTTTTCCTGTTGTCGCTTATAATTTGTTTGTAATAAAACATATATGGTAAAATTTTTACAAAAGATATTTTTGTTTTTTACAATAGTATTTTTTTGGTCAACTATTTTAGTTGCTCAACAAGATTCTGTTGTCCAAAATTTACCAGTATCATCCGATTCTACAAACAACTTACTTCCTTTAGATTCTGCGACTAATACTATAACCGACTTAAATTCGGATACTACAATTGTTTCTGATAGTTCAACGATTAGTCCAATTACTTCTCAACCATCCGATTCTTCAAATAATAATATAATTGATGATTATATTGCGGAAGATACGATTCAACATGAAATTAGAGATATTGAAATCACGTTCATAAAACACAAAGT
>JALWSJ010000455.1 GCA_026993705.1 Flavobacteriales bacterium | reverse complement strand
CCTTAGAAGATTATGCTACGGTAGAGCAGATGCCACAATTAAATGGAAAACGTATGATTATGCTTTTTGCTCCAAAGAAAAAGAAGTAAAAAAATAATAGTTAGGGCGTTCCCCCAAGCGACAAAAAGAACATTCCTTCACAGGAACGTTCTTTTTGTCGCTTGGGGTCGGGCTATCCGCTATATCTTTTGGTTTGCATAAATGCAACAAACCAAAAGGATGCCACTACTATCCCTAACGCGAGCGGAATTGGCGGAGAGAAAGTGAATTTTTGGTTTCTTAGACGGTGAATAAAAATTTTGCATAGCCCTAGCTATGGAAAATTTTTATGAAGAAGTCTAAGGAATAAAAAAAACGTTTTCTACCGTATATTTTGCTCGAGTTGGGGGGTATTAATCCCTAACGCAAAGTTAGAAAGATAAATAATATTATTCTTACAATACAAAAAACAGAAGAACAATGCCAAAAATGAAAACAAAATCCAGTGCCAAAAAACGATTTAAGTTTACAGGTTCCGGAAAAATTAAGAGAAAACACGCTTTTAAAAGCCATATCCTAACTAAAAAGCACAAAAAGAGAAAGAGAAATCTTACTCATGCAGGATTGGTACACAAGTCTGATTTATCAAACATTAAAGTACAATTATTAGCTTAATTTATTTAAGTAAAATAATGAGACTTTATAAAAAACATTAACAGTAGTTAATGTGGTTTATTAATTTTTAACCCGGTAATTAGTCCAATAAAGATAAGAGCCTTGAAAAAGGACGCTAACTACCAAAAAAACAATTAAATTATGCCAAGAGCAAAAAATAGAGTAGCGAGTAGAGCTCGTAGAAAAAAAATACTAAAACAAGCCAAAGGTTATTTTGGTAGAAGAAAAAATGTATATACAGTAGCAAAAAATGCTGTAGAAAAAGGATTAGTTTACGCTTACCGCGACAGAAGACAAAAGAAAAGAAACTTCAGATCTTTGTGGATTCAACGTATTAATGCAGGAGCAAGACAATACGGAATGAGCTATTCTGAATTTATCGGAAAAGTAAACAAAGCTGATATTTCTTTGAACAGAAAAGTTTTAGCTGATTTAGCAATGAATCATCCTGAAGCTTTTAAAGCAGTTGTTGACGCAGTAAAATAAATTAAACCAAAGTATTGTAAGAATATTAAAAGCCTTATCGAGAAATCGGTAAGGCTTTTGTTTTTTTTAAAGATGAAAACATTGCAAATATCAGCTTTTTAATTAAATTTGTTAACTCTCTTACTAAAAGCCCTCTAGCATTCGCTTAACAAAACTAATTATGAAATATATAAAACCGCTTATCATTTTACTTACTGTAACCATTCTATTCTTTACAGAGTCCTGTAAAACAGATTTTGAATTGTTTGCACCTTATGATGATATCCCGGTAATATTCGGTATGCTTGACCAAACTGTTGATACACAATTTGTGAAAATCAACAAAACATATAGAGGTGATGGCGATAATACACAATACGCAAGTATTAATGATAGTGTGTTATTTAAAAATGTTTCTGCACGTGTAGATGAAATTATCAATGGTAACATAGTCAACTCCTACCCTCTTAACGAAACGTGGAAAAAAGTAGAACCGGGAATCTTTTACGGTGATTCTCAAAAAGTATATTATTTTCTTACGCCCGGATCGGGATTAAATGTAAATGCAGAATATAAATTGGAAATAAACATTGACGAAGGAAGAAAATCGGTTTCGGCAAAAACAAAATTAGTTGAAGATTTCGCTTTCAAAGCAACATTTATTAACAAAGGATTCAGCGGATATAACTTTGCGGGAACCAACAGTTCTATAACCAACCAATATCCGAAATTTAATGTAGAATGGACATCAGGTAAAGGTGGTACACGTTATGAAGCCAGTTTAAGATTTTATTATGAAGAATATAATCAAAACGGAATCGAGCTTAAATATTTAGATTGGTTTTTAGGTACTAAAAAGACAATAAATGATAGAGGAGGTGAAGACATGCGAGTTGAAATAATCGGAGATGCCTTCTATAAAATGATTGCTTCTAAATTGGCTAATTATCCGAATGAGAGTAATGTTACACAAAGAAAATTTAAACGAATAGAATTTAGAGTAGCAGCGGCCGGAAAAGATTTAGCAACGTATATGGAAGTAAATGAACCAAGTAACAGCATCGTTACAAATCGACCTAGTTTTACAAATATAGATGGAGGTATTGGCATATTTTCCAGTCGCTATAACCTAATTTTAAGCGAGATTAATACGCTAGGACCTCTTACCCTAAATACAAGTTCGTTAAACGAATTGTATAACGGTCAATACACAGCAGGATTGAAATTTCAACCTTAATTCAAAATGATTTGAATTTTTAACAGTGATTTGCAAAGATTGAATGTGTATTAAATTATAAATAATAATGTTTATAGAAAAAATATTTAGAACACTTTCAAAGTCAAACAAGAAGGAATTTCTAACATTCTTAGAACGTAAACGAAAAAAAACAAATCGAAAGGACGTTGAAGTTTGCGAGGATTTAATAAATTTTAAAACCCCCAAAATTGAGAATCGCAACAATTACCACGCTACGCGAAATCGTATAAAAAAAGAGCTTATAATCTTCTTGTTTTTAAAACAAATAGAAGATGACGAAACAGGAGAAAGTGAACTTTTAAACGAAATCAATCTTTGTCGTTATCTATTTAATAACCATTTGGAAAAAGAAGCATGGTCTTATATTAAAAAAACAGAAAAAAAAGCACTTCAACTCAAAAGTAATCGCGTACTATACTCTATTTATGTGCTGATGTTAGAGTTTTCTGATTTAGCTAACGAAACTATCAATATTGAGAAGATTATAGAAGAGAAGAAAAGAGTTAAAACCTATTTGGATAAAGAAGATAAACTAATTGATACCTTAGCTATCGCTAGAAAAAAACTTCTTGATTTTAAAACAAATGCACAGGAACATTCCTTAGTACGATTACTCCAAATTATTCAATCAGACATAGATCTTAATCACTCCGAATTTTATGAATACCCCAAACAAGTTTGCGGCTATTTGGAATTAGTTAGAAATACATTACTTTATAATAGAGACATCAGAGAGCTAGAGCCTATTGCAATAAAATTATATACAAAGACCAAAGTAAATAAGGCTTTTACAAAGCAAACCATTTATTATGAACTGAGAATACTTTATATTGTTTGCCACTCGTTGTACAGAAATCATAAATGGGAAGAAACATTAAAGTACATTAACCTCTTAGAAGAAAGAGTTACACAAAGTAAACAAGCACATTATTATCATTATTACGCTAAAATCGCCGCATTGAATTCATCGGTCTATTTTTTAACCGGTAGATTGGAAGATGCTATTGAAATAATTGAAGATTTCTTTGAAGATGAAAAGCCAACAATAAGGCAAGATGAATTAAATTTAAAACTAAATCTTCTTACTTATTATGCCTACAACAAAGAATATAAAAAAGCAAATAGAATATTCATACAAATGCACCATTCTGACGGGTGGTATAGAAAAATAATGGGACAAGAATGGGTCTTTAAGAAAAACTCTATTGAGATGCTCTTACAATTTGAAATGGGGAAAGATGATATTGCACTCAACCGAATCAACGGTATTATTAAAGCTAATAATGAACTCGTTTCTATGCCTCAATATCAGGGGATAATGTATTTTTTGAAATTGTTTAAAAAATACATAGAAAACCCCGATAATGTTACAGAAAAGGACTTGTTACAATTTTCTAACAACGGTAAACTAATGACTCCGGATAACGAGATGAAGAAGACAGCCTTCTATGCGTGGTTTTTGGCTAAAGTAAAAGACAAAGACCCTTATACTTTCTTGTTGAATCAAGTGTTAGGAAATTCATAATTTCAATTTCTTTGCACTTATTTTATTCCACGTTAGGGATAGGAGCGACATCCTTTTGGGTTGTTGCATATATGCAACCCAAAAGATATAACGGATAGCCCGACCATTACGGCGTTAAAAAGCAATGTAGTACAACGAAATTGCTTTTTTATGCCGTAATGGGAACGCCCAAAATATTAATCGACTACTTTTTTAAATTGCGACTAAAGAACTTAATAAAATTTACATAAATTTGCACTCATTATTCAATGAAATACTAGATTTATGAAAAAAATAATAATTATTGGACTAACACTTTTAATGAGTGGGGTTTCTTTTGCTCAAAGTGACGGAGAAAATAATGTAAAAAACTTTAGATTCGGACTAAAAGGAAATCTTTCTTTAGACTGGATAAAACCTGAAAACGAAAAGAAATTTACCAGTGGAGGCTCTGCTCTTGGTTATGGTTGGGGAATACAAATGGAGTACCGGTTAAACCAAACTGTATCAGTTGTATCAGGGTTTGGGATTCAGACAGCTAAAGGGAAGATAAAATATAATGATGCCAGCTCAAAGGATAGTACATACTACATACTAAATAGAGATGCTGAATTCATTGATTTTAATAAAGATAATTTTTCGGACTCCACAAAACAAAAATTTCTATTACTGGACAGAAAGTACGCTATTAATTATGTAAATATCCCTATTGCTTTGAAAATGAAAACAAAAGAAATAGGATACATCACTTACTATGGTACTTTTGGCTTAAATTTAGGTATTAAGACAAAAGCAAGAGTAAAAGACCAAGTAAAAAAAGTTAGCAATAATGTGATAAATTACGTAGGTGATACTTTAGTAACCCCCATTAATGTTGACAACCTTGAAATGACCAACGACAAACTAGATGCTACTAAAGGCATCTCTCCTTTAAGAGCCGGTCTTTTGATTGGTGGTGGTGGTGAATATACAATAGCTGGTACTACTGCCCTGTTTTTTGATTTAACTTATAATTATTTCTTTACAAATACTGTAAAAAAACACGATAAATACTTGGGAGTAAGAGATTATGAACAACCAAAAGGCTATAAAGAAATTACCCAAAAATTTATACCCGGTAGTGTTACCTTAACTGTTGGGATTTTATTTTAATATTTTTTAAATCAAATCAAAAAGCCTGTTCAATGTGTTCAGGCTTTTTTTATATCATATACTATGACAGCAAAAGAAAAGATAGATTTTATTGTGGATTGGCTGAATCGTTACACAGATAAAGCAGGAATTAAGGGGTTTGTTATTGGTATTTCAGGTGGGATTGACTCTGCTGTAACTTCTACTCTGTGTGCGAAAACAGGCAAAAATATTATTGTTTTAAACATGCCTATTCTTCAACCTCCTTCTCAATTTGACAGAAGTAATGAGCATATTACGTGGTTAAAAGAACACTTTACTTCGATAGAAGGCTATACGGTTGATCTAACGAATACGTTTTTACAAATGTCGAAGGATTTACCCGAGAAAATTCAGGATCAATTGACAATGGCTAATACACGCGCGCGCCTGAGAATGACAACACTCTATGCTTTTGCGGGACATAACGGTTATTTAGTTGCAGGTACAGGAAATAAAATTGAAGACTTTGGTGTTGGTTTTTTTACAAAATACGGTGACGGCGGGGTTGACATTTCTCCCATCGCAGACTTGACGAAAACCGAAGTTTTTGAATTAGCTAAGGAACTAGGAATTGTAGAAAGCATACAAAAAGCCAAGCCTACGGATGGTCTTTGGGATGACGACAGAAGCGATGAAGACCAAATGGGAGCTACTTATCCCGAACTGGAATGGGCTATGGCATATTTGGAAAATAGCGAAGAAAGAGAGCTTACAAATAGAGAAAAAGTAGTTTTAGAAATATACACTAAACGGCATAATGCGAATTTGCACAAAATGGAGGCTATTCCTGTTTGCAAACTTCCGCGGTAATTTTTTTAATTTTTGATTTTCAAAATATGCTCGCGGTTATCGGTTGTAACTACTTTTAGCAAGTAGATACTTTTTCTGTATTCTGCTAAATGAACTTCTGCAGTGTATGATTGTATGTTTTTCTGAACACTCAATCTCCTACCTGTTACGTCATAGACTTCTATGGAAAATATCATCTGTTTGGCGGTAATAAATACAGTTTGTTGCTGAGTTATGAAACCGTTAACTTCTATTTTCTGTTCAACTATTGAATTATACAGTGCACAATTAAACACGTAAATGTTGATTTGGTTTGTATTTCGGCATCCGTTATTATCCGATACTTCTACCGATATATTTTGATAGCCCGTATTCAAAAAAGTATAATAAAATGACAAATCTGTTTCGCCGTTTGACCAATTGTAACTGATGAGATTAGACGAAGAAATAACACTAAGATGGATACTATCTCCTAAACAAACACTATCGGTCGGACTTTGAATTTCGACATTCGGCGGTAATAATGTTAATGTATGGACAGTATCAGAATACACCATACATCCTAAGCTATCAGTTGCTGAAAAATAGTACTCCCCTTCTCCGATAATTCGTAAGGTGTCTTGATTTTGCAAGGTATTATTCCAAAGAACATTTGTTAAAGAAGTATCGGCTACCGACAACAATAAAGTATCTCCTAAACAAAAAGACGTTCCTTGTGCTGTATCAACAGAAGCTACGCCTGTACCGACAAACTCAACAAAAACAGAATCGGAAATCCCTACACAACCATTGCTATCGGTAGCCGAAACAAAATAGTAGCCTTGACTTACGATTACTTCTTGTTGTAGCGTATCTCCCGTTGACCATAAGTATTGAGTAAATCCGATTTCAGCAACAAGGATTACACTATCGTTCCAACAAGTTGTTATCGTACTCGTAGTATCTAAAATTAAATCCGGTGATGAATAATTTATTTCTGTAATTGAAATACTATCCGACCATACGGTACACCCCAATGTATCTTGTCCCATAAACCAAAAAACTCCAGTCGTATCAACTGTAATTCCCGAAACTAGGTCGCCTGTACTCCATTGGATTGTGTTTAAGTTCTCGTCTGTGTATAGAATCGAATTACCTCCGGAACAGATAATTGTATCACCTATCATTTGTATTGGAAAGAAATTTTGTGTTTGCTCTTTGATGAGTACCGTGTCTGAAAAATAAGTACAGCCCAACGTACTTGAAACTTGTGCGAAATAGGCTTGTCCGTTGGTTACATATTGAGCCGAATCGGTATTTCCGTTATTCCAAAGATATGATGAGAAACTACCGTTTATAGACAATAAAACCGAATCTCCCATACAAATGGAAGTATCGCTATTTAGAATAGACACCTGAGAAACGGTTTCAAATATTACTTGAATGGTATCGGAATATCCGGGACAATTATTTTCATCGTAAGTAACCAGCGAATAACTTCCTGCTTGTGAAACGGCAAGTACACTATCAGTAGCTCCCGTATTCCACTGATAAGAATTAAACGTATTTGATGGAAAAAGAGTAACGGAATCACCCAAACATAGAACAGTATCATTTACTAAATTTAATATTGTAGAAGAAACCGGCAAACACAGTCTCGCCCAATAACCATCGTAAATATGACCTCCGTAATTCACTTGATGTGCGTTGCTTGTTGTAAATGATGTTGATGAGCCTGTTTGCCCCGCCAACAAAATTTTTCTCGGCAACAATCGTATTCGGTGTCCGAATTCATTACTCACTCCACCAAAGTAGCTCGCCCATTGCAAATTTCCTTGCGAAGAAAAACGCATCAACAGATTATCTACTCCACCTGCATTGGATGTTTGAAGAGCGGAAGTACTTACCGGAAAACCATTTCCATCTGTATTTTCCAACACCCAAACCGAAGAATCGTAATACGCTAAAGAATGTACTTCATCAGCACCTCCAGCTGTTAAATATGTTCCCCAAAGTACATTGGATGAACTATCCATTTTTACTAAAAAACCGTCCCAATTGTTATCATAATCATATTGAAAAGAGCTGGAAGTAGAAATTCCGTCGTTGCTTTTGGTTTTTCCTCCAAAATAAAGATTATTAACAGAATCAACAACCACTCCGTAAATCAAATCGTTGTGCCAACCTCCCAAATACGTCTTCCATACGGTTTGATATTGAGGATTGATTTTAATCACAAAACCATCTAAATATCCGGCGTTTTGAGCTTGATGCACATTCGGGTAAGGTGAAGTTACCGTATCATTGGTTGAACCTGCAAGATAAATATTATCGTCGGAATCAAAAAGTATTGCTTCTCCTCTGGCACTTGAACCATTTAGGTAATAAGAATTGTAAACAATATTTCCTTGTGCATCGAAGATTCCTAAAAATGAATTTTCATAACCTGATAGATAATTTCTAAAGGCGTTGGGGGTACATTGTAAATTAGTACTCGAAGTATGACCGGTAACGTAAATTTTATTGTTCTTATCGGTTTCTACTCGAATAATCAATTCATGGGCATCTCCTCCGTAGTAAGTGCTCCAAAGTAATTGCCCCGTTGAAGAAAATTTTGTTACAAAACCATCATCGCCACTTGCAATATATTGTTGAAACGATCCGTTGGTTGCTAATCCGATTGTGCTTGTGGTATTTCCTGCAATGATTATATTATCATTTGTATCTATAGCCGATGAATATATACGTTCTGCCGATGTTCCTCCAAAATAGGTTGCCCAAAGACGTACCCCTTGATTATTAAACATTGCCACATAGGCGTCTTGGTCGGTTAATACGGTTTGGTACGCTCCTGTTGTTGCTATATTGTTGGCACTTACGGTGTAGCCGGTGATTGCAATATTTCCCGTTTTAGTCGAATGTATATCGTAGGTAAAGTCCATATGTGCTCCTCCGTAGTAGGTAACATATTCTTTGTTGTAAACAATAGGGTCTATGATTAATTTCTCTTCTTGAATGTCAGGTAAAGAATAGATGATTTTATTATCGTGAAGATGTATGTCTATCGTTGTTTCTGTTTTCTTTCCTTGTTGGTCAATGAAATAAATTTCGGGAAAAGATGCCTCAACGGTGTGGTGTAGTGATTGTAATTGAATGGTGTTTTTTTCTTTAGTGCTTTTTGCACCTTTAATCAACAGACTAATTTGTTTGGTTTTATTGCCTTGAACAATATAGTTATACTTTAAACTACCATCTTGGATAAAAAACTCAACATCCACGCCCTTCCATAAATTGCGATAGGTTAACTTGGAATAAGTTGGTATGTTTTCAAAGCGTTTTCCGTTTTTGTAGTAATGTATTGTTTCTGCTTGTTTGTTTTCAGGGATAATTTTGGTGCTTTTGTTGTTTTCCTCCCACCATACTTCTATTCGTTCTACCAATGTTTTGTTACTATCGGTTTCATTGGGGCGAAACAATTCATAAGCGAAATGGTTGTTGTAAAAACTGACGTTGTAGCCCTTTGTTGAAACAATGTATTGCACTTCACTATTAAATTCTCCTTTTTGGTTGACCATCTGCCCTATGTTCTTAACAAAAGTTGCCTCTTGTGCGAATACTTGACTTACAAATAAAAGGGTTATAGATATAAGTATATATTTTATCATAGCGATTATTTCTATTTCTTACTTTTCTGCGTTAGGGACTATTAAGCGACTGTGAAAAACAGTTGAGTTTTGTTGCTAACGTAAAAATATTAACAGTTTAATAATCGTTTGATTATCAATATTTTATTTTTACGTTAGTTGGAATCACTAACGCAAGTATAATTAGCACTATAAAGTGCCATTAATTCCTTTATATTTCTTCAAAAATCATTTCCATAACTCGGCTATGCAAAAGAATTTTTCATCGTCTAAGAAAACTAAATTTCGTTTTCTTCTCGCTCATTTTCTTCGCGTTAGGGATAGGAGCGACATCCTTTTGGTTTGTTTGCTTTATGCAAACCAAAAGATATAGCGGATAGCCCGACCATTACGGCGTTAAAAAGTGGTGTAGTGC
>JALWSJ010000454.1 GCA_026993705.1 Flavobacteriales bacterium | reverse complement strand
AAAGATGGGTGTTATGTGCAACGAATAAAAAAAGAAATTCCTGAAGCTATCCGCTCCGAATATTTAATATCATAAAAGAAACATCTTATTTTTGATTAAGTATGACTTGTTTGCGGTTAGAATGATTTTCTACTTTTCCGAAAATTGTGTTATAATTATGATTTAAAGCAAACTATTTTATGTTTTTAATGAATTTTTAAGAAATCTTTAAGATTAGATTAATTATTAGATAATATATTATCCTTATGAAAATTTTAATTATTGAAGATGAACCGGGTATCGCTAACTTTATCAAACAAGGTTTGGAAGAAGAATCTTTTTCCGTGGATGTAGTTCATGACGGTATCACCGGTCTGGATTACGCATCGTCCTACGATTACGATCTGCTCCTAATTGACTGGATAGTGCCGGGTATCAGCGGCATTGAAGTTTGTCGCCAATTTCGTAAAAAAAATACTGAAACACCGATAATATTCCTTACGGCAAAAGATACCGTGCATGATACGGTTTTCGGACTACAAGCCGGTGCAAATGATTATATTAAAAAGCCCTTTGCTTTTGAAGAATTGTTGGAGCGAATACGGGTTCAGCTTAGACCAAAAACCGGGGAGCACGAGGAACTTGTCCTGGGAGATATCGTTCTTGACGTGCAATCTTATCAAGTATTTAAAGGCGATACGGAAATCAGCCTGACACAAAAAGAATTTGCCCTACTTGAATATTTGTTGAGAAACAAAGGGAAAGTTTGTCGCAGAACCCAAATAATTGAAAGTGTTTGGGATATTCATTTCGAATATAATACGGGTGTTATTGATGTTTACATTAATGCGCTAAGAAAAAAGCTGCATTTAGAAGAACCCGGTCCGCACATTAAAACTATCCGGGGCGTAGGCTATATTGCCAAGGAAGAATAATTATGACTTTTAAAGATAGAATCGCCCTTGTTTATATGCTTACCGCCTCAACGCTAATTGCCGTTGTATTTTTCATTATTTATTTTATTGTCTCAACCACTGTCTATTCAAATTTGGATACTGCTTTGACATATGAAGCGCAAAAACATTTAAGAGATATCGTAATCACAGATGATAGTCTAAAATTTGATAATCAAGCTATTCAGAACGAACGGGAACATAAGGAAGCGGAAGTTTTACCTTTTTTCATTCAGATAGTGGATACGGCAGGCAACCTATTACAAAAATCATCCAATCTAAAAGGACAAATGTTAACGTTTCATCGCGAGGTTGGTGAAAATAAATGCTTTAACAGTGAATTAAATAGGAAAGCCATTCGACAAATTCAAATTCCCATAAAACGTAATGATAAAATCCTTGGTTATTTCTTAACAGCGGTTTCTCTTGAAGGGACAAAATTAGTAGTGGATAATTTACGTAAAGTGTTGCTGATACTGTTTCCGGTTATCTTGGCTTTCCTCTTTTTTATAGCTCGCTTCCTTGCCGATAAAAATATAAAACCCATTGTCAACATCATTGAAACAACCAATCGCATTACAAAACATAATTTAAGCGAAAGAGTGGAACTGCCCAAAACCCGCGATGAATTATACATACTTGCTCATGCAATTAATGAATTGCTCGATCGCATTCAAAGCGCTTTTGAACGGGAAAAACAATTTACTAATGATGCTTCACACGAACTTCGCACACCATTATCCGTTATTAAAGGGACCTTGGAAGTGTTGGTACGCAAACCGCGTAAAGAAGAAGAATATAAAGAAAAAATCCAATACTCCATTTCCGAAATAAATGCAATGTCCGAACGAGTTGACCAGCTATTAATGTTAGCTCGTTTTGATAAAGCGAATATTGCATTAAGAAAGGTGCAGCTTCCGGTTATTTCATTAATCGACAATTCCATTCATAGATACCGAAAGTTGATTGAAAAGAAGAATATTCACATCGAGATTAATGGAGATCAAGAGCTTACGGTAATCACCGATCCTTTTTATGTTGATATGATTATGAATAACATTATTTCCAATGCGGTTAAATATTCACATGTAGAAAGCACAGTTGAAATATACGTATATAAAGAAAATGAAAAAATTATAATTGAAGTAAGAGATGAAGGTGGCGGAATTAAAGAAGATGACATGCAATCTGTTTTTAATCCGTTTTTCCGCTCTGAGCCGTTAAATCACAAACACATCACAGGCAGCGGACTCGGGTTGTCTATTGTTAAAAAAGTAAGCGAAGTTTTAGGGGTTGAAGTACGGCTTAAAAACCAACCGGGAAAAGGATTAAACGTACAAATTGTATTTTAAACCAGTTTTAAAGCAAATCGTGTTTGTTAAAAAAATTAATCCATTCGTTACTTTCGTAAAACACATAACACCCCTGTAATTTGAATCTCAATAAGAAGTAAGTTTTTTTGCTAAAACAAAATGTTAATATTTCCCTTTACAGTACACACATTCTACTAAAAATTAAACCCAAAATTGTCATTAGAATTTTTTCTAATCTA
>JALWSJ010000453.1 GCA_026993705.1 Flavobacteriales bacterium | reverse complement strand
CTTTTAGTGGGTGTATCAAATCCCAAGATAATATTTCAGTTGAATTATATCATAGATATTGGAACAGAATAGATGAAGATAAAAGACCAACAGATAAAATTTTAATGCAACTAGTATCATTTTATATAGTGAATATCCAAATTGGTTACTTTTAGACAGAGCATTAGTAAATAGAATTTATCAAGGGCCATTTAAAACACGAATTTCAATTCTTGCCTTTGAAAAAGGTAAAGTGGAAGCTATTTTCTATTTGTGTAATTGGTATAAAGCTGAGTATGTAAATGAATTAAAAAAATCTCTTGTTCAATATTTAAAGAAAACAAACTTTAAGGACACTGGAACAACGGACTATTACAAGACTGTGGAAAAATTGTTTAAATTTAATGACCCTGAAATAAGGAAAATAGTAATAGCTAAAATGAAAAAAGATCAATTTTGGGAAAATGAAAAAGAACGGTTTAAATATTTACTTGAAGATAATTACATTTACAATATTGATACTGAATAATGAAGAACCCCCAGCCCATAATCGAGTAGATGGCTGACGGTCAATTGACCGTCAGTACACCTCTCACACCACCAAGCGTACGGTTCTCGTACTTGGCGGTTCAATAATGATACTTACTTCTTGTAGTATTCGACTAAGCTCACATAACCTCTCATTTTTAATCGTTTTATAGTAATTGTAGTCCGTAAAATAGGACTTAGGGTACTGCCAGCCTCCCATTCTTGTTCGACTCCAAGCATAAGCCATCCCTTGTTCGACTCCTAAACGGATTAGGTTTTTCCTTTTCCGCTCTGGTTTCTTCCAGTGATGCCAAATACAATACCGTAACCGATTTCTTAGCCATTCCTCCAGCTTTTTAAGTTTGGATTGCATAGACGCTAGTTTGAAGTAATTTATCCAACCTTGTATCAATCGATTTATTTGCTGGATTCGCTCATCAAAACTCATTGGTATTGTCTTTTTGGTTAGGTATTTAAGCTTTGACTTAAAATCTTCCCATTTAGATTTCTTTACAATAAATTGATATTTTCCCTTCTCTCCTTTCTTGTATGTCGGTACAAAACTGTATCCTAATATTTCAAAGGTTGAGGGTCTGCATATGCCACTTTTCTCTCGGTTGATTGGAAGTTGTAATTTGTCACGCAAAAACTTATAGATACTATTTCCTACTCGTTTTGCAGACTTCTTACTCCTTACATAAATACTAAAATCATCGGCGTATCTTACATAGCAATGTCCCCGTTTCTCTAACTCTTTATCCAGCTCATTGAGTAGAATATTAGATAACAAAGGACTCAAAGGTGAACCTTGTGGAACGCCTTTAGTTCGTTTCTGCAACTTGCCGTTAATCAATATTGGTGCTCTAAGAAATGAGCGTAACAATTTCAGCGTCGCTCTGCACTTTACCTTTTCATAAATCAATTCTAATAAAATATAGTGTTCTACTTCATCAAAGAAACTCTTCAAATCAATATCTAAAATATCTTGATATCCTGAATTAATATTCTCAAGGCTCTGTTGCAAGGCTTGATGAGCGTTACGTTTTGGTCTGAATCCATAACTATGCGTCCGAAAAACTGGCTCAAACAGAGGTTGCAATACTTGATGTAGTGCTTGTTGATAAAATCTATCTACAACAGTAGGAATACCGAGAAGTCTCGTTTTACCGTTGCTTTTAGGTATCTCAACACCCTCTATCGGAGAAACCTGATACGTTCCTCGTTCTACTTGCTTGTTTAAGTGCATTCCAGTTGCTTGAAGTATTGATAATAAATCAGTTACCTGAATACCGTCAATTCCCCCAGTTCCTTTATTGCGATAAACTTGCAAATAGGCTTCGTTTAGATTCTTTTTGCTTGTTAATTGTTTAATCATTGATACTAAAATTTGTTTGTTGTCTCGCTTAGTCAAAGGCTACTAACATATTAGAAAACTATCCGTAACATATATTCGCTCCTTCGTCTATTAAAGACCATTATTGTTCAGTCCTTCATCAACTTATCAGGTGGTTGACTACTATGACTTCTGCTGACTGCTCTACTATGCTAACTCGTAGCTATAGAGCTCTCCCTCGGTAAGGCAAACACCCTCTAATTGATTTCTGCTGAATCTACTATTTCGGTTATCCTTAATCCGAAAATCAAGGTTTAGGACTTCGCAAAGATGTGCTTACTCATCCAACCTTATAGCCTCATATCCAGTTTCTGTTCGTCAGAACCAATTACGCAGTCTGGCTTACTTCAGTGCATACCTCACGGTAAACCACCTTGCCACTTGCTTCACTTAGAGTCGTTACCCTCTCGTGTCAGGGACTTTAACCCTTTGGGATGTTCTTTAAAAGAACTATATTTGCCATTCGAGGCACACACATAGGCTAAAATTCATTTGGGGTGAAGTGGTAATTTGAAAGAGATGAGCTTTGAATAAAGTCCGCTAAAAGTAAAATTTGATGTTTAAAATGATAAAAATTAAAAATAAAA
>JALWSJ010000452.1 GCA_026993705.1 Flavobacteriales bacterium | reverse complement strand
TCGTAAATAAGGGGCTTGTTTTTTATTTTTGAAACGAGGTAATTAGGCAACAAAGTATCCAAATCATTGGAATGATAAATGTCGGTTTTTGTAAAGAGTAATAACCAAAAAAGACGGATATTGAAACAAGCGTAAAATAAAGCTCCACGCTCAAACAAAAGTTTCATCCGTATTGTTTTATAGTCCCTCGAGATGGGAGGACTTTGAGGAAGTCTGCGACCGACAAGTGTAACTTCGCAACCTATTTCTTGCAAACTATTACACATTTTAGCTACTCTTTGGTCAAAGACCAAATCGTTTGTTACAGAAAGAATTACTTTTTTGCCCATTCTTATCTTTCAAGCTATACAATTTACTTAACTGTATTAATTCAATTCTTGTAACAGTGCTTCGCATTCTTTGTAACACTTTTTAGCATCTTCATAAGTTTGTGGAAGTTTCATTGCTTTCAGTACATACTCTTTTGCTAAATCATCTTTTCCCATTTCATGGTAAGTTACTGCTAACTGGTAGGTATGCATCATATACCAAGGTTCTAATTTTATAGCTTCTTTAAAATTACTAATAGCATAAGCATACGTTCCTCCTTCGGGTTTTCCGCCGTAGAAAGCGTTTACCATGGCGGTTTTTGCTTTTCCAAAACCGGCAAATGTTCTGTGCCAACGTCCCATAATATGATAAGCACCGGCTTCCTTTGGATTAAGGGCTAATGCACGTTCACATTCTACTTTGATTTCTTTAGCGTTTGCTATTTTATCTTTAGAGCTTGCATTTTCGTTTTCTCTAGCTAAAGCTAAGGCATAAGCATAATGAGCTAAAGCATTATTATCGTCGAGTTGCTTGGCTTTTTCAGCTAGTTTTTTTGCTTTAGCGTAATACTTTAATTTGACAGCTTCGTCTTCTAAATTTGCTCCTACTTTGCTGAAGGCAAAACTAAGGTTTGCTAAATACTCGGTATTATTAGGGTTCATGTCAACTAGCTTTTTAAATGTGACCAGCATTTTTTTATTATTGACTTGTTTCTTATACTTTAAACCTTGTTCATATAGTTCTTTTTCGGTCTGTGAAACTCCCGAAAAAGACAAAAAAATGAAAGCTAAAAAGCTAATGAAGACAATTTGTTTAGATACCATATGGAATAATGTTTTTTATATTTTAAAAATCTATACTATAAAGTTATGTTTTTTTGTCAATTAATTGGCATATAACCTCAATAATTATTATTTTTGATTATCAAGTAAATTGACTTGAGATATATTTCACTTAAATCTCTACGTTGATAATCATTGACAACGGTAAAGAAGATTGAATAAGAATGATGATAAGAGCTGTACATGAGAGAAACCATAAAAAGTATTTTAAAAAAACTCCCTGTTAATTTAACGCGAAATCAAAGATATGACGCTTTGACTTTACAAATAATGCAAATTGTTTTGGAAGAGGATTCGACTTTTATTGATGTAGGATGTCATAAGGGCGAACTACTGGATGAGGCTTTAAAAATAGCTCCCAATGGAAAACACTACGCTTTTGAACCTATACCGGATTTATATCGTAGTTTACAAAAAACACATGGGCACTTAGCTATTATAAAAAACGTTGCTTTGGGAGAAAAGAGAGGGTATACAACCTTTCAATATGTAAAAACAAACCCTGCTTACAGTGGTATAAAAAAACGTTCGTATCCGAAAGAAGAAGTCATTGAAGAGATAGAGGTAGAATTAGACACAATGGATCATCAACTTAGAACTGCCGAACGAATTAATTTGATTAAGATAGATGTTGAAGGAGGAGAAATGGGGGTCTTAAAAGGAGCTAAAAAAACACTTAATAAGTGGTCTCCTGTAATTGTTTTTGAGCATGGATTGGGTGCTTCGGAATTTTATGGTACTACGCCAGAAGAAATGTGGGAGTTTCTTAATGAAAATGATTATTGTGTTTTTAGCTTAAGAGGGTTTGTTTCTAATAAACCAAGTTTAACAATTGAACAATTTATTAAACTCTTTGAAACGAACAAGGAATATTATTTTATTGCTAAAGCTAAGGTTTAGTATTGTTATTGGTAATAAATCTGTTTTTTACAGAAAATTATCACTCATGCACTTATTTCATTCCGCGTTAGGGACGATTAAGCGACTGTGAAAAACAGTTGAGTTTTTTTGAGCTAACGTAAAAATTTAGGTAATTTCATAATTCATTGATTTTCAATGCTGTATTTTTACGTTAGTTGGAATCCCTAACACGAACAAAATAGACGGTATAAAGCGTTTTTTGATTCCTTATTCTTAGTAGAGGTTAATTACAGCTTGTTTATAAGTTAAAAATTAATTCTTTTCATTTCACTCATCGTTATTTTTGCGAACCATAGCTACGGCTATGCTTCTTAAAAATGCCTAGATTGAAAAGAAAATAAACCGTAGATTCAACAACTAATTTCACTTTTATACCCAAACTGTAAATAACCTCTACATAAAAATTTTCCATAGCTGGTGCTATACAAAATTTTTATTCATCGTCTAAGAAACCAAAAATTCACTTTCTATCCGCCAATTTTGCTCGCGTTAGGGATCATTAAGCGACTGTGAAAAAACGGTTGAGTTTTTGAGCAAACGTAAAAATTACGACTATTTTGTAATCATTTGATTATCAATATTGTATTTTAACGTTAGTTGGAGTATCCCTAACCTGTGTAAAATGAGCACCATAAAATGGTTTTATTTCCTTTATCCTTCTTCAAAAAACATTTCCATAGCGGGTGCTATGCAAAGATTTTTTTCATCGTCTAAAGAAACTAAAACTCATTTTCTTACCGCTCATTTTACACACGTCAGACTGTCTAAAAACCCTAAGAAACTTGAAAACAAGAATTATAACACATTGATAATCAGATGTAAATTTTACTGTAAATTAGGTTTTTAGACAGTCTGACGTTAGGGATAGGAACGGCATCCTTTTGCCCTCCTTTTGGAGGGCAAAAGATATAGTGGATAGCCCGACCTTTCAAGAGTAAAAAATAGGGAGTCTAACGACTATTTTTTATTCTTGAAAGGGAACGTCCAAATTATAATCAGGTAACTCATTCAATACTTTTTCTATTGATTTCCAAACTCTGTGTGCAGTGTTATCCCAATTAAATTGCTTGGCTCTTTCCAATCCTTTTTGAATTAACTCTTTTCTTAACTTAGGATTTGTAACTTTATTCATTGCCTCAGCTATTTGATGGATGTTATTGGGTTCACAGTAAAGTGCAGCATTACCTCCAATTTCAGGCATAGATGAATTTGTTCCGGTAATTACAGGCACTCCGGATTGCATGGCTTCGACTATAGGGATTCCAAAACCTTCAAAATAAGAGACATAAAGGAGAGCAGAGGCAGAGGATAATATACTTTTTAAATCAGCGTCATAGAGTCTGCCTAAGAAAATAACATCGTTTTTATAGTGCATTGATAGATAAATCTCATCTATATCTTGATGAGTAAACATCGCCTCTCCAACAATCAAAAATTTATGTTTATACATCGGATTGTTTGACTTGTACAGGTCGAAAGCTCTTAACATATTAGCGATGTTTTTTCTTTTATTTAACGAGCCGATATAAACAAAATATGGATTCCCGTCTGAAATTTTATTTCGTACAATTTGCTGCTCGGAGTCAGAAAGGGGAGAAAAAATAGGATTAACACCATTATAGGCTACATCAATATTATTCAGGGGGATATTATAGCAGGTGTGAATATCTTTTTTAGAAAATTCAGATACAGTGATAATTCTTTGAGAAACATTAGCAAACAAAGGAAAATACTTTTTATAAAATCGAAGTATATGTTTAGGAAAAAATTCAGGGAAGTGTTCAAAATTCAAATCATGTATGGTAGCAATTTGAGGGATATTAGTTCTAAGACTCAGATAACCATCAGGAGAAAAGAAAACATCAATTTTATTTGTTTTAAGAAATTTAGCAACCGACCAATTGAACCAAATTTTAAATAAAACAGGATGTCTAGCTTGGGGGAAAAGTACTATGGGTGTAATATTTTCGGAAAAAATAAAGTCGGAAGAAAATGGACGGTCAAAGAGAAAATAAAACTGATGTTCGGGGTGTTGTTGAGTTATACGTTTTAGCACTTCAAAAGAAAACCAACCTATTCCCTCGAGTTTATCCTTTTGTAACAATCTAGTATTTACGGCTATTTTCATAACAAAAAAAGGGGACGCATCATACGTCCCCTTAAAATTAATTTTCCAACTAACTTATTCCTCTTCTTGAGAATCTTTTTTAGTATCTTCTTGAACAGGTGTTTCAGCTTTTGGAGCTGCAGATTTTCGACCTCTTCTTCTTGTTTTCTTTTTAGGAGTATTATCAGCTAATAATAATTCGTTGAAATCAACTAATTCAATCATTGCCATTTCAGCATTATCACCTAAACGGTTAGGTAATTTTATAATTCTAGTATAACCTCCCGGTCTATTAGCAACTTTTGGTGCTATTTCTCTAAACAATTCAGAGGTAGCGTATTTATTTTTTAAGTAGCTAAAAACCGTTCTTCTAGAATGAGTAGTGTCTAATTTAGATTTTGTAACTAAAGGTTCAACATACACTCTTAAAGCTTTCGCTTTGGCTAAAGTAGTAACAATTCTTTTATGTTCAATTAAAGAGCAAGCCATATTTGAAAGCATCGCTTTTCTATGTGCTGACTTACGTCCTAAGTGATTAAATTTCTTTCCGTGTCTCATTTTTATTCTTTCTTTTAGGCAAGATTATCCAACGATTAATCCTTATCCAATTTATATTTTGAAATGTCCATTCCAAATGAAAGTCCTTTTGATTCGATTAGGTCTTCCAACTCAGTAAGTGACTTTTTACCAAAGTTTCTAAACTTTAACAAGTCATTCTTTTTAAACGATACAAGCTCACCCAATGTATCAACATCTGCCGCTTTTAAGCAATTAAGGGCTCTAACAGAAAGATCCATATCAACCAATCTTGTTTTGAGCAATTGTCGCATATGTAACGAAGACTCGTCAAATTCTTCAGATTCGGATCTTTCAGCCTCATCCAATGTTATTCTTTCATCCGAGAATAACATGAAATGATGAATCAAAATCTTAGCCGCTTCTTTCAGAGCGTCTTTTGGATTGATAGAACCATCAGTAGTAATTTCAACATTCAATTTCTCATAATCCGTTTTTTGTTCAACACGAAAATTAGAAATCGAATATTTAACATTTTTTATAGGTGTAAAAATCGAATCTGTAAAGATAGTTCCCATTGGAGCATTAGAAGTCTTATGTTCATCAGATGGGACGTATCCTCTACCCGATGAAATAGTCATTTCAATATTAAGCTTAACCGAAGGATCCATCGTGCAAATAATTTGCTCAGGATTAAGAATTTGAAAAGCTGAAGTAAATTTACCTATATCTCCAGCCGTAAATTTATCTTGTCCCGAAATATTGATTACGATTTTTTCAGTATCAGTATCATCCAATTGTTTTTTAAAACGAACTTGTTTTAAATTTAAGATAATATCGGTAACATCTTCAACAACACCCTTAATCGTGTCAAACTCGTGAGCAACACCATCGATACGAATCGAAGATATAGCATGACCTTCGAGAGAATTTAAAAGAATTCTTCTTAAGGCATTACCTACAGTAATTCCGTATCCAGGTTCTAGAGGTTTAAACTCAAACTGAGCATAAGTATCTGAAGAACCATCAAGCATTAATACTTTATCTGGTTTTTGGAAATCTAAAATTGCCATTATTATTTTATTATTTAGCTTAATAAATAAGCGTTAACTATTATTTAGAGTACAATTCAACAATCAATTGTTCTTTGATGTTTTCAGGAATTTGTTCTCTAGATGGAACAGCATTCAATACACCAGTCATCGAAGAAGCATTCCACTCTAACCAATCGTGTTTTGTAGTTGAAGCTGCTAAAGAATTATTAATAACTTCCAACGATTTTGATTTTTCTCTAATTCCAATAACATCACCGATTTTAACAGTGTAGGAAGGAATATTTAGAATTTCACCATTAACTGTGATATGTCTATGAGAAACTAACTGACGAGCAGCATCTCTTGTTTTAGCAATACCTAAACGAAATACTATATTATCTAATCTTGTCTCACACAACTGTAACAAAGCTTCACCAGTAATACCTGATTTAGCATTAGCTTTTTTAAATAAATTAGAAAATTGTTTCTCCAATATACCGTAAGTATATTTAGCTTTTTGCTTCTCAGCTAATTGGACTGCATACTCAGATTGTTTTTTTCTTCTTCTTTGGTTACCGTGCATTCCCGGTGGGTAATTCTTTCTTTCAAGAACTTTATCTGTACCAAAAATAGGCTCGTTAAATTTACGAGCAATTTTTGATTTTGGACCTCTATATCTAGCCATTTCTTTACTTTAAATCTATTTATAAATTAAACTCTACGTCTTTTAGGAGGGCGACATCCATTATGAGGGATAGGAGTAACATCAATAATTTCAGTTACTTCAATTCCATTATTATGGAGGCTTCTAATAGCCGATTCTCTACCTGACCCAGGACCTTTAACGAAAACTTTTACTTTTCTTAATCCATATTCGTGAGCTTCCTTAGCGCATTCTTCAGCTGCTACTTGAGCAGCGAAAGGTGTGTTCTTCTTAGAACCTCTAAACCCCATTTTACCAGCAGAAGACCAAGAAATAACTTGACCAGAGGCATTGGTTAATGAAATAATTATATTATTAAAACTAGCTTTTATGTGAGCTTGTCCAACAGGTTCTACAACAACCTTTTTTTTCTTTTTCTGTGACTTAGCCATAATTAAAAAAGATTATCTTTTATTTGGTTGCTTTTTTCTTATTCGCAACAGTTTTCTTTCTTCCTTTTCTTGTTCGTGCGTTATTTTTAGTTCTTTGACCACGCAAAGGTAATCCCATTCTATGACGAATACCTCTTTGACAACCAATATCCATTAAACGCTTGATGTTCAACTGAATCTCCGATCGTAAAGCACCTTCAACTTTTAGTTCGTTGCTAATAATGTTACGAATGGTTCCAATTTGTTCATCAGTCCAGTCTTGAACTTTAATGTTCTCATCTACACCTGCTTTATCTAAAATCTTTTTAGCGGTGCTTCTTCCTATACCAAAAATATAAGTCAAAGCGATAACACCTCTCTTATTTTTCGGTATATCAATACCTGCAATTCTTGCCATATCTTCTTGTTAGTTTTTTAACCTTGTCTTTGTTTAAAACGAGGATTCTTTTTGTTGATTACGTACAATCTTCCTTTCCTTCTAACGATTTTACAATCGGCAGAACGTTTCTTTACTGAAGCTCTTGTTTTCATTTTATTATTTATATCTAAACGTTATTCTTCCTTTAGTTAAATCATATGGAGACATTTCAACCTTCACACGATCTCCAGGTAAAATTCTAATATAGAACTTTCTCATTTTACCTGAAATATGAGCTAAAATAACATGTCCATTTTCTAGCTCAACACGAAAAAGAGCATTAGGCAATGCTTCTATAATCGTTCCATCTTGTTCTATCGCAGCTTGTTTTGCCATGTTAATTTTTATTCTTTAATACTTCTTCTATATACTCAAATGTAGACAAGACTTCAGCCTTACCTTTTCTTACAACAACATCATGCTCAAAATGAGCAGATGGTTTTCTGTCAGCTGTAACAATAGTCCAACCATCATCCAGTTGTTCAACATTTCTAACTCCTAAGTTAATCATCGGTTCAATAGCGATAACTAACCCTTCTTTTAAAATCATCCCTTTACCCCGTCTTCCATAATTAGGAACTTCTGGAGCTTCATGAAGATTTCGACCAAGTCCATGACCTATTAATTCACGAACTACACCATATCCATTCGATTCGGCATGATGTTGAACAGCATACCCAATATCCCCCAATCTCTTTCCAACAATTGCATTTTGGATTGCAAAGGTAAGACTTTCTTTCGTAACTTCAAGTAATTTATCAATTTCTTCTGAAACTTCACCAATTTTAAAAGTGTAAGCAGAATCACCGTAAAACCCATTCTTTAAAACTCCACAGTCTAAAGATATGATATCACCATTTTCTAAAGGCTTACAATTTGGTATTCCATGAACAACAGCATCATTAGGAGAAGCACATAAAGTATTAGGAAAGCCTCCATAACCTTTAAATCCTGGTACAGCTCCATTATCACGAATAAATTCCTCAGCTATTTTATCCAATTCTAAAGTTGTTACTCCTGGTTTAATAATTTTAGCAACTTCAGCTAACGTTTTACCTACCAATTGACAACTTTCTCTTAGAATTTCAATTTCTTCTTCTGTTTTATAATAAACCTTATTAGACATAAATTAAAGTGTTTGGGTCATAGAAACAGCAGACTGAGATGTTCTACCTTTAAGTTTACCACCTTTAATTAATCCGTCATAATGATGGTTTAATAAATAACTTTCAACCTGTTGAAGAGTATCCAATACAACTCCAACCATAATTAAAAGAGAGGTTCCCCCAAAGAAATAAGCAAAACCGGTACTAACACCAGCTTTCATAGCCAAAGCAGGAATTATGGCAATTATACCAAGAAAAACGGAACCAGGAAAAACTAAATGTGATAATAAATTATCAATATATTCAGCAGTTTCTCTACCAGGCTTTATACCTGGAATAAAAGAACCATTTCTCTTCAACTCATCAGCCATTTGATTGGGGTTCATAGTTATAGCTGTATAAAAATAAGTAAAAACAACAATTAGTACAAAGAATAAAGCATTATACCAAAATCCGGTAATATCGCTAAAGGCAGTACCAATAGAACCACCAAATAAAGCAGGAATAAACATTAATGCCTGAGCAAATATAATCGGCATAACACCAGCTTGATTTAATTTAAGAGGTATATAACTTCTTTGTCCACCAGCAACTGCCTGTCTATTACCTCTACCTACAACACGTTTCGCAGTCTGTACCGGAATCCTACGAGTAGCTTGAACTAAGGCTATGGTTAATAATATAATAATAAACCAAAAAACAATTTCAACCAAAAGTAAAACTAATCCACCAGCGGTAAGTTTAGAAGCAAATTCAGCTAAAAAAGCAGCGGGAAGATTCGCAATTATCCCAATTGTAATAATTAATGAAACACCGTTGCCTAATCCTCTATCCGTAATACGTTCGCCTAACCAAGTAACAAACATAGTTCCTGCAGTAAGAATTGAAATTGTTTGAAGCCACCATAAAACAGTCATACCACCAGGAACAGCTTCACTACCAACATAAGCAGCTATATAAGTGGGTCCTTGAAATAAACAAATAACAATAGTTAATAATCTTGTATAACGAGTAATTTTCTTTCTTCCACTTTCCCCTTCCTTTTGCCACTTCTGTACAGTTGGAACAGCCATACCTAACAACTGCATAACAATAGATGCAGAGATATAAGGCATAATCCCTAAAGCCATAACAGAGGCACGAGAAAAAGCACCACCTGCAAACATATTGATTAAAGCTAAAATTCCTCCTTGGTCTGAAGAAGATACTAATTGAGAAGAGTCAACACCAGGCAACAATATAAAAGACCCAATTCTATACACTAAAATTAAAAGAAGCGTATAAATAATACGCTCTTTTAATTCCTTAACACTCAAAATGTGTTCTATTGTTTTAATAAAGTTCTTCATAAGAAAACTTAAATGATATTAAGTATTAAATTACTTCTGCTGTTCCGCCTTGTGCTTCAATTGCAGTCTTTGCAGTAGCAGAAAAAGCATTCGCTTTAACAACTACATTCGATTTTAACTCTCCTCTACCTAAAATTTTAATTAAATCTTTTTTAGCGGCAAGTCCATTTTCTCTAATAATTTCAGGAGTTACTTCGGTTAAATTACGTTTTTCAACCAAAGCTTGAATAATATCTAAATT
>JALWSJ010000451.1 GCA_026993705.1 Flavobacteriales bacterium | reverse complement strand
AAATTGTTTTTAAGGCGAAAAGCAAGGGGAAATTAGCCGGTTATTTCACTAATTCCGTTTTGGTTATATTGTCCTTGACTTTATGGGGTACATCTTACGCGTTTTTCGGTGTTTTCGGTTTGTTGATTGGTGTAGGCGGATTGATTTCCACGTATTCCAAAGAACATAAATCCGAAAGGTGGAATGTTCAATTTGAATATGTTAAGAATATTATTTACGCACTGTTGGTCGCATGGTTGTTAGCAGTTGTATGGATGCCTTTGGGAGTAGAAAAAAGTGAATTTTACAACTTTCTTTTTATCGTGGTGGTAGTCGGTTCTTTAATCGGATTGTTTTATGTGATTATCTATTTTTATGAGCGAATATTGCGTTTTCTTATTGATGTTCGTTATTTGTTTTTACTATTGATAATCGGTATTATATACTTAGGTTTTTCTATTTTTAAAAATACACAGGAAGAGTTTTTACCATCGTTAAATGAAGGTGCTTTTCTGTTGATGCCAACGTCAATGCCTCATTCCGGAGTGGAAATGAATGAAGCAAATCTTAGAATGTTGGATATGGCGGTAAGTTCGATACCGGAAGTTGAGCTGGTGGTAGGAAAAGCCGGACGGGTTGAGAGTTCTTTAGACCCTGCACCGATAAACATGTTTGAAAATATTATATCCTACAAAACAGAATATAAAGTTGATGAACAGGGGAGGAGATTGCGATTTAAGGTAGATAAAAATGGGAAATTTGTCAGAGATTCTACGGGAAACTTGATTTTAGACGATAAAGGGAAATATTTTAGGCAATGGCGAAAGCACATTAAGTCTGAAAATGATATTTGGAATGAGATTGTAAAAGCAACAAAGATTCCCGGATTAACTTCTGCACCGAAATTGCAACCGATAGAAGCTCGTTTAGTGATGCTTCAATCGGGGATGCGTGCACCGATGGGGATAAAGGTGAAAGGAAATGATTTAAAGACGATTGAGGAAGTGGGAATGAAGCTAGAAAAGCTCTTGAAAGAGGTTAAGGGCGTGAAAAAGTCATCTGTTTTTGCTGATAGAATTGTCGGGAAACCTTATTTATTGATAGATATTAATCGAGATGCTATTGCTAGATATGGTCTGACGATTGAGAATGTACAAACTCAAATTCAAACGGCTATCGGTGGAATGAAAATGACTTCTACCGTAGAGGGGAGAGAACGCTACGACGTGCGTTTACGTTATCCGGTTGAATTGAGAAATGATCCCGATAAATTAAAATCGATTTATGTATCAACCCCGAAGGGCTTATCAATTCCTTTAGGTGAATTAGTCGAAATACGATACGAACAAGGTCCACAATCAATAAAAAGTGAGGATGGATTTTTAATCGGATATGTTTTATTTGACAAGGAAGATAAGTTTTCGGAAATAGAAACGGTAAATAATGCACGTGAGTATTTACAAAGTAAAATTGACAAAGGGTCTTTAAAAATACCTAAAGGAATCACTTTTAAATTTGCAGGAAACTACGAGGAGCAAGTACGTTCAAATAAAAGATTAGCGATTGTAATTCCGATTGCTTTAGCTTTAATCTTTTTGATATTGTACTTCCAATTTAATTCGGTCTTGATTTCCTTAATGGTTTTCTCAGGTGTTTTTGTCGCTTTTTCCGGTGGTTTTATTATGATTGGATTATATGACCAAGATTGGTTTTTGAATTTCAATTTTTTCGGAACTAATATGAGGGAGTTATTTCAGGTAAACACCATCAATCTAAGTGTAGCGGTTTGGGTTGGCTTTCTCGCTTTGTTTGGGATAGCAACCGATGATGGAGTTTTGGTAGCGACCTTTCTCCAAGATAGTTTTAAGAAAAACACCCCCAACACTTCTGAAGAAATAAAGAAAGCGGTAATAGAAGGAGGAAAGAGAAGAGTTAAACCGGCGATGATGACTACGGCTACAACCATTTTAGCTTTACTTCCGGTGCTTTCTTCTTCGGGAAGAGGAGCGGAAATAATGTTACCCATGGCGATACCTTCTTTCGGGGGAATGGTGTTAAATATGGTAACTATGTTTACGGTTCCCATTCTGTATTTTATTTGGAAAGACTTAGGGCATAAAATTAAACACAACAAAATAAGCATGAAAACATTTATTCATAAAAAGTACCTTATCATTCCTTTTGCCTTGTTGATAGGCGGTGTTTTATCTTCGGTAACGCAGGTCAAAGCACAGGAATTAGATTCTTTATTAAAATTAGCGACGCTAAACAATCCGACATTATTAGCTTTGGAAAAAGAGTACAAAGCAGAGTTGGAACGAGTTGACCAAACTAACGTGTTACCTGACCCTAAATTAGGCGTTGGAATACCGGTTTTACGTCCGGAAACAAGGTTGGGAGCACAAACGTTGATGCTTTCCGCTACTCAAGTTTTTCCGTGGTTTGGAACGTTAAAGTCAAAAGAAGATATTGTTTTGGCTCTTTCTAAAGCAAGATTGGAAAAAGTGGTGGCTACGCAACTTGAAATTTT
>JALWSJ010000450.1 GCA_026993705.1 Flavobacteriales bacterium | reverse complement strand
GAATTAATACCGTAACGTTAGAGTATGAAAATACTAAAGTTATAAGAAAAGTCGTAGTTCAATAGATTTTGGATGAATTTAAAAAAAGAAGATAAAATAGCCATCGTATCTACCGCAAGAAAAATAGATGTGGAAGCTTTAGAATATGCAAAAGAAGTTCTGAGAAGTTGGTCGCTACAAGTTGTAGAATCACCAAATTTAAGAGCGGAATATCATCAGTTTTGTGGAACGGACAAACAACGAAGATTTGATTTGCAATGGGCAATTGACAATCCCGAAATAAAAGCAATACTTTGTTTTAGAGGAGGGTACGGAACCGTTCGTATTCTCGATAAAATAGATTTTTCTAAACTAAAGCAAAATCCTAAGCCTATTATCGGGTACAGCGATGTTACAGCCCTGCACAATGCAGTTAATAAAAAGGTAGGAATTCCAACCATTCACGCAACGATGCCCGTCAATTTCAAAGAGAATAGTCAAGCATCTTTATCTACTTTAAAACAAGCAATGTTTGGAGAAAAATATAGCATTGAAATCCCCTCAGACAAACGAAATAGAGTAGGTACAACAACAGGAGAAATAGTAGGCGGTAACCTTTCTGTACTTTATAGTTTATCCGGAACAAAGTTCGATATTGATACTAAAGACAAGATTCTTTTCATAGAAGATTTAGATGAATATCTTTACCATATTGACCGAATGATGTGGAACTTAAAGTTGTCGGGTAAATTATCGGAACTTAAAGGACTTATAGTCGGAGGAATGACCGATATGCACGACAATACCATACCTTTCGGAAAAATTGCAGAAGAAATTATCATGGAAGCCGTACAAGAATACGACTATCCCGTATGTTTTAACTTCCCAGCAGGACATTTAGACGATAATCGTGCACTAGTTTTGAATCAAAATTGTAGTTTAGCCGTTTCAAATGAAAAAACAAGATTAAATTTCTAAACAAATGCAACAAAAACACAAACCCGTAGTACGTTGGTTGTTTTTAGGTTACTTTCTGATTCTGACAATGGTCATTGTCGGAGGAATAACACGCCTCACGGGTTCAGGCTTGTCTATGGCAGATTGGAAACCTATTCTAGGAGCAATTCCTCCGATGAACGAGGTACAATGGCAAGAAAAGTTTGACCTGTATAAAGCAACACCGGAATTTCAAAAAATAAATTCACATTTCTCTCTAAGCGACTTCAAACAAATTTTTTGGTGGGAATTTATCCATCGCGATTTGGGACGATTTATAGGAATTGTTTTCATCATTCCTTTCCTTATCTTTTGGAAACAAAAACGCTTTGATAAAAAACTACAGCAACAGATGTTAATTATCCTCGGTTTGGGAGCTTTTCAAGGCGTATTGGGTTGGTATATGGTCAGTAGCGGATTAGATAAAGTTCCGCACGTTAGTCATTATCGTTTAGCCGCACACTTACTCACGGCACTTACAGCCATGCTTTACGTA
The DNA here is from genome assembly GCA_026993705.1 of Flavobacteriales bacterium. Lineage (GTDB taxonomy): Bacteria > Bacteroidota > Bacteroidia > Flavobacteriales_D > Parvicellaceae > S010-51. The sequence continues at coordinate 1,047 of JALWSJ010000450.1, read as the reverse complement.
TTTTGGGTCGCTATCAGTTTAATGTATCCTCGTCCGATAGAGGACAAACAAATCAATAAACAATATTGGTTTATGTTTGTATTAATCTTTTTACAAATAACCTACGGAGCTTTCACCGCAGGACTGAAAGCAGGTTTTGGTAACCATACATTGGCAGAGGTAGTTCACTTTCCTACCCAAATTCATTCGATAGTCAACGAAGGAACAAGCGTCTTATTCATACATCGTTATCTAGCCCTTTTTATAGTAGGAATTACGTTGTTGTTTTACCTCAATAATTACAAAAAAAGCTTACATCCATTGCACAAAAAAGGAATGAATATATTTCTCATCTTGGTATTAATACAAGTAAGTTTGGGAATAGTAACATTGTTAGGAAGCGTACCGATATATCTGGGAGTGTTGCATCAAGTAGTAGCAGTATTGTTAATAACCACCGCACTCTATATGATAGCCGTAAGCAGAGCAACCGAAAAAGCAAGATAAAGATTTGGGCGTTACCATTACAGCATAAAAAAGTAGTTACGTTCGCACTACCCCCACTACACAACTTTTTAACGCTGTAATGGTCGGGCTATCACTACTCGCTTTTTTGTGTTGCATAGGTGCAACAACACAAAAAGAGCTCAAACACGCCGTTCTATCCCTAACGCAAAGACCGTAAAAACAAAAACATGAAAGTATATACAAAAACAGGAGACAAAGGAGAAACCTCATTGTTTGGAGGAAAAAGAGTTTTAAAATCCAATGTGCGAATTGATGCCTATGGAACCAGTGATGAACTCAACGCTTGGATAGGACTAATAAGAAGTCAGGAAATCAAAGAAGAGCATATAAAAACACTCGTCATTATACAAGACAAAATATTCACACTTGGAGCACAACTAGCCAAAGATCCAGAAAAACCAAAATTAAAATTACCAACAATTCAAGTAGAAGATATCTACCTGTTGGAAAAAGAGATGGATAAAATGGAGGAGTGTTTACTTCCAATGAAACATTTTACTCTACCCGGTGGAAATAATGTAGTATCCTATTGCCACATAG
>JALWSJ010000449.1 GCA_026993705.1 Flavobacteriales bacterium | reverse complement strand
CTATATGAGCAATACGAACTTGACAGTACAGAAACAGCAGATTTTGACAAAATAATTAATAATGATTTGCCGAACACCGAATTTATTGCCAACGGACTTGCAGAAAAAACGGTAGGTTTAATGCTTGGCGCAGGCGGAATAGGCAAATCAACATTGGCAATTGAAATTGCAATGTGTGCAGCGGATACAAGTTACACATTATCCCTACCCGGATTAGAGGGTAATATTAGAGGTCAGATAGGATATATCAATGTGGAAGATCCCAACATTCAATTAGAACACAAAATCAAGAATATACTGAATTACTTCGTATTCAGCAAATCAGATAAAGAAAAACAAAATCTGATCATACAATCAATTAAAAAAAATCTAACAGTAAAAATGATGGCAGGTTCGGGTTTCTGTGTAGCAGAAAAAAAATTCGGCAATCTTGTTGAAAATAATAAATGGGTTAAATGGCTTACCCATTTTGCTAAAAATAAGCGCCTTGTAATCATAGATACTCTCTCACGAATTCATAAGGTAGATGAGAACGGAAACGGAGACATGGCTAATTTACTTCAACTCTTTGAAAATATAGCCCAAAAAACAGGAACAGCATTTTTGATTTTACATCATATTTCTAAGTCAGCATTTACCAATAAAGTGACAGATGCCATAGCTGCAAGAGGTGCCACAGCTCTTGTGGATAATGCGAGGTTTGTCATGCAGGTCATTGAAGCAACAAAAGATGATGTTGAGTTAATGGGCATCGATAGAGGAGAAATAAAAAACATAGTAAAAATCATATTTTCCAAGACCAGTTATAGCGAAAAACCGATTAACGTCTATTTGAAACAAAAAAACAATCACATTTTGGATATAGAATGATTGTCAAACCGCTGATAGAAACAAAGATACTGCCAGATGGTTCAAAGGTTGAATTTCAAAAATATAAAGGTGGAGCAACAAGTGTTTTGCGAGTACTCGAAAAAGGCAATAAAAAAGTTAACTATCCGAAAAATCGAACTGTCAGAATGGCGTTGGATGGATCAGCTCTATACGTAATAAAAGAAAATAATACAACCGAATACCTTGGCGTAAGGTTTTTAGGAAGTGAACGTGAAAGTTTTTTAAAATCTCTCAGAGAAAAGAAAAAAAAGAAATCTGTTAAACAGAAAAAAGAAGCTCCGAATATGCTGGATAAGTTTTTACAAACAACTTCACCTGTCAGCCTAATGCGACTAAGTCCGTTTATGCCAATCGATAAAGTGTCAAAAAATTCCAAGATATATAAAGATTTTCTTAAAAACAAAGGCAAGGTGCATAGAGAAACCGTTTATGGGGAAGTTGGAACTGAAAAGGTCAAAATAACAACAGAAGTCGATAGCGTAATTCTAACTATGCAGCATAAAGCGCTATTAGACATAATAGCTGCATCTTCGGACAAGGATAATACTGAAATCTATAAGGTATTAAACAGTCAAAATGTTGAAGTAGGAAAAGAAATACTCATAACCATCAGTTTATATGAAATATCAAAAAAGCTGGGAATTGAATGGGGAAGCAAAACAAAGGATAACATAATTAAAATGCTAAGCGAAATTGCAGGAACAGTAATAACAATTAAGATAAAATCCGGCAAAACTACACATGGTGTAATGTTTCAAATAATTTCAAATCTGAAATGGAAAGACTCAGATGATCACAGACACGATAAAATACAAATACATTTCAGTTCCGAGTATTCCGCATATCTTCAAAAAAATATGGCTTTAAACTATACGAACAGGATAAATGAAATTACGTCTATAAAAGGCGAAGGATCGGGTTTAATCAAAGCCATTATTTACTTTTTTATAACTCATCAGGCTGCTGACAATAAAAAAAATCAAATCTCTTTTGCAAAACTGATGAATGCGGTCGGATACCCGATCAATAATGATTCGGATAAAAATGAAAATCAAAAGCGCAATCGAATGGAAGAAAGAGCATTATCGTATGTATCAAAATACAAAAAAGAATTGGCAACTTTTAACATTGCATATAACAAAAAAACAAAATGCTTCACGTATGGCGGAACAGATGATATTGTATTTGTTAAATAACAATCAATATCCGTTTTACCCCCCAAATCCACGAGATTTTTACCCGTCAAATCCACGAACCTGTAAAAATTTTACCAGTCAAATCCACGAAAAAAATTGGCATCAAAAGCGGTTTTACCCGTCAAATCCACGAGCATTACCCGTCAAATCCACGAGATCGACTGATTTTTACCCGTCAAATCCACGAGATTTTGGATTTTTACCCGTCAAATCCACGAGTCCTATAGAATCTTCTATAGAATCTTTTTATAGAGATTCTATAGAAGGAGATTTTGAAAAAATCTTGGACGATTTTTCCAAATCTCCCAGGACGGCAATCCAAAATCAGTCAAACAAACAAAGCTTTTCGTTTTTTGTAATCTCTCAAGCAAAAGAAGCAAAAAAAAAGAAAAAAAACGTGGAAATAAGGTTGACAATTATAGTTCCACACCCCACCCCCTACCC
>JALWSJ010000448.1 GCA_026993705.1 Flavobacteriales bacterium | reverse complement strand
AAAACAATATATAATGTTCCGAACCTTTATTTTGCAACGAAGAATCAACCAAAGCGGGATTTACCTCATTGGGACTTAAAACGGGTAACTTTCTTCGATTTTCTTCTTTTTCCGTGATAAAATAAACTGCCACAATTCCCAACGCCAATACCAAAGCAAAGCCTATTAATGTATTCTTCATCAATGCAAAATTTTATAAATTAATTCTTTCAATAACTCTCCGTCCGTAGTCGATACATTGCCTACTCCTTTACTCGCTAAATCATACTGACGAAGATAACCAAAAATCCGAGCAATTTTATTCATCGTATAATTCCGAGCAGCTTTTTGATATTCTTTTAAAATAAAGGGATGAACCCCTATTTTTTGAGCCAAATCCCTATCGGACATCTTCCCCGCATACTGGTGATATTTAATCAACTTTGTAAAATAGCCATAAACAACACCCAATGTAACTACCAAAGGATAATTCTTAGGGTTTTGACCAAAATGATTGGCTATTAAATTTGCCTTATACACGTCTTTATTCCCTAGTGCATTATTCAACTCAAACGTATTGTACTCTTTAGAAATTCCAACATTTTTCTCAATTAATGTATCTGTAATTTCCGTTTCGCCACTCATTACTACCTTTAATTTTTCGATAGTATTCACAATCTTATTTAGGTCATTTCCCAAATACTCCCCTAACGTCATCGCTATTTTAGGGGTAATATCCAACTGTTGAGACTTACAGTAAGCTATAATCCAATCAGGTAATTTATAATCTTTTATCTTATCAGACGTAAATAAATACCCCTGCTTTTTTAGGGTTTTCGCCAAGGCTTTTCTTCCATCAAGTTTTTTATACTTGTAGTCTATAACCAAAATCGTAGTAGGAACAACTTGCTTTAAATAATCACTTAACGATTCAATATTCCTTGACAGAGCTTGAGCTTCTTTTACAATCACAACTTGATATTCACTCATCATCGGAAAACGCTTCGCCATATTAATAATATCCGTTATCGAAGTATCTCGACCATAAAGCACTGTTTGATTAAAATCTCGTTCCGACTCATCCAACACATTATTCGCAATATAATCCGTAATCTTATCAATAAAATAAGGCTCATCCCCTTGCAAAAAATAGACTGGCTTGTATTTTTTTTGCTTTAAATCTTTCAGTATTTCTTCGTATTTCATTTCAGGAAGATTAGTTTATCCGCTTATTTTTCTTTTCAAAATAATACGTGTACACCCACATCAGCGTAAAGGTAGGCACAAAATCCGTAAACGGCAAAAACTCTTCAACTCCTTCTATCAATCCGCCAATCATACCCTTTTTTCCTTTATACATTAGGTATAAGATTACCGCAGAAACTGGAGCCCAGACCAAGTCAAAACCTTCTCCAATAGCTGGCAACGCATAAGACAAATAGCCTATAAAATCCAAGACAATACTGACAATTAATTTCGTTTTTTTATTCATTACATTTAATTTTTATCATATTTGGGCGTTCCCTTTCACGAATAAAAAACAGGGGTTACACCCGCTATTTTTTACTCGTGAAAGGTCGGGCTATCCACTATATCTTTTGGGTTGCATGTATGCAACAACCCAAAAGGATGCCGTTCCTATCCCTAACGCGGAATGAAACACTGATAATCAAATGATTATTAAATTGTCAATGTTTTTTACGTTAGCAACAAAACTCAACTGTTTTTTACACAGTCGCTTAATAATCCCTAACGCGGAGAGAATAAGCGGAGAGAAAGTGAATTTTAAATTCTTAAGATATAAAAATATCATTCACCTACCATAAATAATTCAGCGGGATTAATCTTAAACTGCAACATCTGTGCTGTTTTTCTTCCCCCGTCTCCTCCTTTTCTTTGCATCGTTATTCTCCCTATTTTAATATTTCCTTTCTTGGTTATCACAACTTCTCCATTTCCGAAATAATTAATCACAAAATTTATTGGTTTTAATACCCATTGTGCATTTTTTTCTACCTTTAAAGCTACAAGCATCCACTCAGCAGAAAATTTACCACGCCCTTTTAATATATCGTTCACAATAAGATACTTATTATCCTTTATCCATTTTAGCAATACATTTTGCTCCCTTTTACTAAACTCATTTACAAAAGTTCTTCTTTCATCTCCAGGATTTTCAACCGTTGGTTTCAGTTCTCCTGTATATTTCTTTAATAATTTAGCAACATCTTCTGGAATTGACCACATTTCAACATACTTATCGACCCATCTCTTATCTATTTGATTAAACCCTCTCAGATTACTCACTAACTTAACCTGTAAATTTTCAACATCAATTGCTTTTTTCATTTTAATTGATACCTGAACCTGAACGTCTGCTTTATATCCTGATAGTATTATTGCTTTAACGAAATCAATATCAGAAAGAACATACCCCATGATTTTTAACCATGATTTTGCATCTTCATCTTTCTTCCAATTATTAAACTTTAAAGCTATCTCTTTTTCGTTTTTGAAACCATTCTTCGCCGTTACTGAGCCTAGCATTTGTTCTTTGTTCATTACTTTCAACCGTATTTATAATTTCCTTTATTATATACTGTAAAACATTTATAGAAACACTGTTTCCGAACTGCTTATGAGCCTCAGGAATACTCTTGGGAAAAATAAACGTTTCTGGATATCCTTGTAAACGTGCACATTCTCTCGGTGATAATTTTCTTATTTTTCCATCTATTTTATACAGCCCTGTTTTCGCACCAACTCCACCTCCATAAGCAGACAAAGTAATGGAATGACCAATAGGATGGTAAATTCTCTCTCCTTGTCCTCCTTTATTCACTTTTCCTATTTGAATAGGTTTATTAGGCAGATCTATTTCACCAAAAATATTCCGTTGTGGCGTATAATTTTTATAAAACTGAACATCATCTCTATCTATGATTTTTCCATCAACTGGATCTTTTTCTAATATATCATTTAAACAAGAGGTTCTATTAGATACTGGGAAAACAAAATCTGAATTACTATAATACGTCTTATTAAATGCTACAATATAAACACGCTCTCTATTTTGTGGCAAGCCAAACTTACTTGTGTTTAACACCTTATAATGAACATCATAATTCATGTCATTCAAAGTATTAAGAACGACATTTAAAGTTTTTCCACTATCGTGACGTGTTAAGTTTTTTACATTTTCCAAAAAAACAATTCTTGGTCTGTGATGATTTACTATTCTAGCAATATCAAAAAATAAAGTTCCTCTTGTATCCTCAAACCCTTTCTGTTTACCTGATATTGAAAATGCTTGACAAGGAAACCCTCCACATAAAATATCATGTGAAGGTATATCTTTTTCATCAATTTTAGTTATATCTCCTTGAGGAATCATATTATGATTAAGATAATAAGTAGCAGATGCTTTCTTATCAATTTCTGACGCAAAAACACACTCAGCACCAAACGACTTTAAAGCATAATGAAAGCCACCTATACCAGCAAACAAATCAATGAACTTAAAGCCTTTTAATTTTTTATCTGCTTCTTCAATTTCAATCATAAAATTTATTTAACATTCCTACCAAATTTTAGCAATCTTATCAGCTGGCTGACGCATAGGGTCTCCTTCTTTTACATCAAAGGCTTCAAAAAACTCTGGCATATTACTCAAGGTTCCATTCACCCTATATTTCCCTGGTGAATGAGGGTCTGTTGTTACTCTTGTAATCAAAGCATTATCTCTGATATTGTTTTTCCATACATGGGCAAAGGCAATAAAGAAACGTTGTTCAGGTGTGTAACCTCTAATTATCTTATTATTTGCTTCATTGTTCTCTTTTGCTTTTTCAAAAGCATGGTAAGCAATGGTTAATCCTCCCAAATCAGCTATGTTTTCTCCAAGTGTTAGTTTTCCATTTACAAAAACACCTTCCAACACCTCAAACGTATTGTATTGGTCAATGAGTTTTTGTGTTTTAGCATCAAACTTCTTTTTATCCTCAGGTGTCCACCAATTATTTAGTTTCCCATTGGCATCATACATCGAGCCTTTATCATCAAACCCATGTGTCAACTCATGTCCTATTACAGCTCCCATTCTAGCGTAATTTACAGCGTCTTCATAGTGCTCACTAAAGAAAGGTTTTTGCATAATTCCCGCAGGAAAAACAATTTCATTTAATAATGGGTTGTAATAAGCATTCACAATATGAGGTACCATTCCCCATTCATTTCTATCTATTTCTTTTCCTAATTTATTTAAGTTTTCGGCAACACCAAATCTTCTTGCATTTACAACGTTATTATAATAACTATCTCTATTAATTGTCAAAGAAGAATAGTCTTTCCACTCATCAGGGAAACCTAACTTACGAACAAAAGTACTTAACTTCTCCTTCGCTTTTACTTTTGTTTCAGGACTCATCCAATCCAATTCTTCAATACGCTCATTAAAAACAAGTGTAATATTTTCTACCATTTCTGTGATTTTCCTTTTAGCATCTTCGCTAAAATTATCTTTCACAAAAGCTTCTCCTAACGCCTCTCCTATTGAAGAATTGGTTACCGAAGCTATTCCTCTCTTCCATAGAAGTTTTTGTTTTTTTGTTCCTCTTAATACCGTACTATAAAATTTAAAATGCTCCCTATCTAAATCGGTGGTTAAAGCAGTAGCAAAACTACTTATCAACCTCCATTTTAAATAAATTTTTAAATCTTCTAAACTTTCTGTTTCCAACAACTTATCTAAACCTCCTATAAAAAGAGGCTGACCAATAATTACACTGTCCACATTGGTTAATCCTCTTTCTTTCAAATACATATCCCAATGTAAATGAGGATAAGAAGCATTAAATAATCCAGATGCAGTTTTATTGTAATTAGCAATTGGATCTCTCAACTCAACAGGTCCTTTACTTACTTCAGCCAATTTTGTTTCAATATAATAAGCTATTTGATCGTTAGGTTTTTTGGTTGTACCTTGCAATTCAAACATTTCAAATAATTTAGAAATGTATTCTTGATAAGCATCTCTAACTTTTTTAGATCGTTCATCCTCTTTGAAATAATAATCTTTGTTTGGTAACCCTAATCCTCCTTGCCAAATATGCACTCTATATTTAGTGTTTACCATTGCATCAATCCCTACATAAACTTGATGAAAAGCATTTACATCAATATCGTGCAAATGAGCTAGTACTTTAATCAATTGCTCTTCATTCTGAATTTTATCTATATGCTCTAGTTCTGGCTTTAAAAGTTTTAAACCTTGTTCGTTTCTCCTAACCGTATCCATAAACGTAGCATAATAATCACCTATCAACTGTGATGCACTGCCACTCTCAGCTGGCGTAGATGCCGACTTTTCTAATAATTTATGTAATACATTATTATTACTATCCGAAAGTACATTAAAGCTACTCCATCTACTTTCTTCTTCTGGTATCGGATTATTTTTCAACCAATTTCCACACGCAAATTCGTAGAAATCGTCCTGTGGGCGAACCGTAGTATCCATATATTCAAACTCCAAAGAAAGAAGACTATCTTTTTTAGGTGTTTCATCGGATTTGTGATTTTCTACTATTTCGGTCTCTTTTGTTTTATGTGCTGAGTTCTGTGATTCACAAGCTAATAACGCCAATGAAAAAAAAGGTAAATATTGTAAGTTTTTCATATTCATAATTATATTCTCTGCGAATATACAATTTTTTTCAAGTCTATAAAAGTGATTCAATAAGTCCTTACACAAACAAAAAAAGAGTACTACGCCTCCCACGAAGTACTCTTTTATAAAAATTATAATACTACCTTAAATCCGCAAGTAAACTTCTATTACAAAGCCAAACTCCGCATCATCATTGACAATGCTCGTTTTTCGATACTCACCGTAGCTATGGCTACGCTTGCGTGTCTCAAAACTGTGCTTGACCAATAATAATACGCATTTTGACTTTTCATAACGAAATCACTTTCGGATTTAAGGTACTAGTTTATCCCCTTATAAAAATATTTATTCTTCCTCTGCTAAAACATTTACATGTCCGATAAACTTATGTTCTTCATTATTTATAATATCCACCACCTCAATTTTCCAAATATAAGTATCGGTTTTAGCCAATTTACCATTTATCATTCCATTCCAACCTTTATCCAATTGTTTGGTTTCAAAAACGATATGCCCCCATCTATCAAACACCCTAAAAATATAGGTATCTGTTCGTATTCCCGAAAGTATCGGAGTAAAAACATCATTCAAATTATCGTTATTGGGTGTAAATGTATTGGGAACGTATATTATAATATCTTCCCAAATCGTTACATTTTTACATGCCTCATCGGAACATCCATTAGTATTGGTTGCAGTCAAACAAACTTGATATACACCTCCATGTTCACTAGGGAAAGTATGCGTAATGTTCTCCGTAAAATACTGAATCGTATCTTTATTTACATCGATAATATTCCATTCATAAGAAACCGCTCCACTTGTCTGATTATCAAACATTACCTCTGGAGTAAAAGTAGTAGGTTTACTTGGTGTATAATCAAAATCGACTAAAGGTGGTTGATCAACACAAATATAACTCGGAATAGAATCATAACTTATACAACCTTCGGGTGAAGAAATCTCTAAACCTACTGTATAACAACCTGGAGTATTATAAATATGTCCCGCATTATCAGGTGTACCCGCAGTAAATCCATCTCCGAAATACCACTTTTGATTGTACGAACTTGGAACTCCTGTTGCGTCAAACAAAACAGATAAAGGAGGGCAACCCGAGGTTTGATTTGCTGAAAAGGAATAAACAGGTGGTTCAACTACAGTTACCACAACTGAAGCTGTATCATTCGGAGTTTCACAACCATCAGTAACAATTACCGAATAAGTAGTACTCATAATAGGTTGAGCCATTACATTAGCCCCAACTCCTAACCCATTATCCCAAGTAAAAGTATAAGGAGCTCCTTGCCCTCCAATTGCAGAAGCATACAAAAAAGCTGTATCTCCCAAACAAATTGTCGTATCATTAGAAGGAGTAACTACAAGATTAGGATAAATATTTACGTCAATACACTGAGAGCCAGAAGAGCATCCCGCACCATCATTAACCGTAATACAATGTGTTTCTTGAACGGTTGGAGAAACAGAAATAGAAGGAGATGTGCTACCATCATCCCAAGAATAAGTGTAAGGCGGTGTTCCTCCACTTATAGCTGGGGCTAATAAAGCCGTTCCTCCGTTACAAATTATCGTATCGTTCACATCTACTACTATTCCTCCAAAAGGTCCTTCTGAAAAATTTAAAGTACATCCATTGTCATCTGTAATATCAAAACCATACATATCACCCGCTTGTAAATTGGAAACCGTTACAACTCCACTATCAGCTACAGAAGTCGAAGACAAAGAAGCTCCAGATGGCGTAAAGTTAGTCAACGTAAAATTAGAACCATTGTATTGAGCATATCCGCCTGAAATGGTTACTTCCGAAGTACTATTTGCACAACTTTCATAGAAAGTAGTCGTTATGGGTTGCAGGTAGGTAATTGCTATAGCATCACCAACATCAAAACAGGCTTGATCATAAACTTGATTTGCTCCATTATACAAGGTTACAGGAGCTATATAAATTGTGTTATAGGTAATCGTTACACCATTAGCAATTAAATTGTCGATTAGCGGTGATGTACCTCCGTTATTTGTTTCTATAAAATTCCCCAATGTCCCTGTAAAATACCCTGAAAAACAAGGGTCGTTTACTGGTGATGTATTGGATGTAGGAGGACAAAAATATACGGCAAAACCTAAATCAGGATCATAAGTCGCTCCATTAATAATACCTTGGTCAAGTGGATTTGTAAAATCATTATTGCTTTGTATTGTAATCTGGTCGCCATCACATAATACATAGTTATTTGTACTACTTCCATTAATCGTTACCGACAAAGTACCTGCATCGGCATTACACATACAAGCTGCAGGAGCCGTATAAGGTTGAGTAAATGTACAGGTCGTATCATCGGTAAAATGAGCTATAATATTACAATTTACTCCATTAGAAGATAAACCGCTAAAACTATAGTTTTGCGAAGTTCCAAATGGAGCATTGAATGTCAGTTGATTTCCCGAACAATCTTCTACAATTAATTGACCTGTTGCTGGTGCATCGCTAAAAGAAATAACTCCCGTAACACTATATTGATTATTCGTGCCATCACAAGAAGATACCGTTGTCGTAATATCGGAAATAGTACAAGGATTCACAATCGAACAATCAGTAGAACCTGAGCCACCTGTTTGTTGTGCCGTTATATCTGTGGGAGTGTTAGAATAGTTAGTTATCAATACTATATAATAATCTCCTGCTTGAGCATTAGGAATATGAATCACTTCAGTAGCTTGTGGATCAAAACTACAGTCTACCGTATTACCGCAAGGATATGAACTCACTTCACCCAGACCTGACCCACAAGGAAGTTGTAAAAATCCAGGATTCCCATCATCATACGTTAATTGAGAAGTACAAGGAGCCGTTGGAGAAGAAAAAGGTCCCCAACAGGTGAAATCTACATCCACATTTTGTGAATTTGTTAAAGTTATGTCTATATTCCCCGAATTAGCAACTTGCAAAAAATACCAAGCCGGATTGGGTTGACTTCCCAAACAGGAATAATCGGGACCACTTTCTGCTGTCGTATTGGTAGAAGCCGGGAATGTATAGGATTGGTCTGAACAAAATGGGTCAGATCCCAAACAATTTGCTCCTTGTGCGTTTATTTCTCCCCAAAATGAGAACAACAAAAGAGCCAAAACAAATATATTACTTTTCATTATCTTCCAACTTTAATAATTCTTGTTTTGCTATGGCTATTTCTTTATCAATTTTTTCGTACCATCCTGTTTCTTCGGCTTTAGTATTATAATACGGAGAACTTTTCATCGCTTCTTTCTTCACTTCCAAAGCCTGAATGAATTTTGTGTAATATTCTATGTTTTTGACATGATATGTAGTCGTAACCATGTTTGTTGTAGTTTCAGGTGTCTTAACTTGTTCTTGTGTTTTCTTAGATGTAACTTCTTTAGAGTTAACAACTACAGGCTTAACCAAACTATAATTCACTTCTTGAGCCTTTACTACTTGAACTCCCACTACCAATAGTGCGAAAAGTACTAATCTATTCTTTTTCATTTTTGTATTGTTTCTAAAATGCGGACGATAAATAATAGAAAGGGTTGCTTTTTTTACCTTAATTTATTTTACTTCTTTACACAAATCGTTTATCTACTTCCATTACTTCACCACATTGCTTACAGGTTCTCAATTCTTCTGAACCATAAAATTTTCTAAATATCGGCAAGAAATCTTTTTCTATATTTTCTAACTCAAAATACTCTTCATAGAGCTTACTGTTACACTTATCGCAAAACCAAAGCAAGCCATCTTTAAATCCTGTACCTTTTCGTACTCGTTCGATAACCAACCCCACTGAATTTTCTGTACGAATAGGAGAATGAGGTACTTTAGCGGGTAATAGAAACATTTCTCCTTCTTTTATCTCTACATCAACGGCTTTGCCATTTTCTTGAATTTTTACGGTTATATCTCCTTCTATTTGATAGAATAGTTCTTCGGTTTCATTATAGTGGTAGTCCTTACGAGCATTAGGACCTCCAACTACCATTACGATATAATCATCGGATAAGGGGTATAGATTTTTATTGGCAACCGGTGGTTTTAATTTATCGCGGTTGTCTTCTATCCATTTTATAAAATTGAATGGTTTTGCTATTGGCATAATCGGAATATTATGAATCTTAGTTCTTGTATTTCACTCTTAATCATGAATTGACCTTGAGCTACTTTGCTAAATTAGGTAAAAATAGAGAATTCCCCTTTCGTAATTCTACTATTTTATCAACAGGTAAAATAAAATATCTGACAAAGAACATTATTATTATCTAACTAAAGTTTCGCACCCAATAAAAACAAGGTTTATCGAGTAATATTTTTTTAAAAAAAGTAGCATAATAATCAGGTTAATAACCTGATTATTAGTATATTTACAGTGAAAACAAAAAAATATTACCATTATGCTACAAAACAAAGATATTACTAAAATTCAAGAA
>JALWSJ010000447.1 GCA_026993705.1 Flavobacteriales bacterium | reverse complement strand
TGTAAAGTTGTGCCAACAACGTACCTACTTTATAAGACCGATACGCAGGCGAGCAAAAATTACTGGTAGCGGTTTGTTTTTTTTACCATACTGCCGTAGGCGTTAAATAAAGAAAAAAAAAGAAAGAAAAGCTACCAATGAACGAAACGAGAGGGAGGGACGACTGGAAGTGTAGTGAATACAACTTTTCCTGTGGGGGGGACGTGTGAATGTACCAATTCTTTACAAATATTTATTCATCATAGTTGCAAATACCTGTTAATACTCCTTCTATTCACTACCCCCTGTATTGTCTTGTGTGTCAGTGTGTTCCCTTATAAGGGACGCCTTTTTCTATTTTGGGCGTGGAGAGAGCACGGGAATTGCTTTTGTTTTTTATAAATATTTATTCATCATAGTTGCAAATGCCTGTTAATACACTTTCTATTCATAGCTCTCCGTATTGTCTTGTGTGTCAGTGTGTTCCCTTATAAGGGACGCCTTTTTTTTATTTTGGGCGTGGAGATAGCACAGGAATTTACGAAATTGTAGAAGTGGAGGCAGAACAGCAATGCTATATTATTTTAAGTCCTATTTTACAAATCCCAAAGTCGGAACTTTTTTATAGAATGAAATGAGAAACATTACTTTTGTTCAACCAAAATAACATTATCAATAAAATACCAAACTCTATGGTCATAAACATTGGTATCGTTTTTCCTACTTTCAATTTCTATAAATTTTTCATTATTGGGATAAAAAGCTCCAATTGTTAAATAATTTTCTTTACCTGTAGCTACAAAACTATAGGTTGCTTTTTGCCAAGAATTCCAATGTTTTGAACTGTCTAATTCTACCATATAGTCTCCTTTTGGAATTTGTAATCTCTTATGTTTAATTACTCCATTTAATTCATCCATAGAAAAAGGGCATTCTCCAAATTTAACACCTAGCCGATTTACATCAAATTTGGAATAAGGTGCTAAACGATACATAAATGTTAAAACGTATTTTTTTCCTCTTTCTAAAGGTTTAAATTTTGTTTGTAAATATTCAGTATGGTAAATAGCATCTTTCAAACCTATTCCAAGCCTTGCGTAATTACGCCCACTTGGAGGCGAAGTTTTTATTAAACTTTTTCTTGAAAAAACACTCACTAAATCAGGCGTACCTAAGTCTAAATAGACTTGAGCATTATCTATTTTATCATTTGTTAGATTTAGTGTTTTTGTTGTTTTTTGTTTTTTTACATCTCTAGATTCAACACAAGGATGGTACTTTCCTGCCATTTCCTGCCATATAAAATGCTGAGGATATCCAATGTTACTAGGACAAGAATAATAAAATTCAAAATCACCATTAGATATAACATTTAACCTCTCTCTATATTTTTCAGCTCTTCCTAGACTTACTAAAGATAAATTATTAATGGAAACAAGAACAGAGTCATTATCTTTTATATAGTCAATAGGTATTCTTCTTATGCACACTTTAGATTCTTCACCTGAAGCCAATACAAAAAAAGATAAATGATTTGTTGAGTCGGCATATAAAGTATCTATAAAAGACAAATACGGATATAATATATTTTCATTCTTTACCATAAAACTAGTAGAACCCTCATCATAAATAAACTTTCCTTTTTTTTGCATAAAAGAAACTCCTAAAACATCTAAAGCTTTTGTTGTTTTAGATACTTTTATATTTATTGAAAACTTATACAAATAATCTTTCTCTAGATTTTTAGAAAGATTTCGCTCAATACGAATTGGATTATTTAGATAAAAAGATATATCATTAGAAATAACTACAATTTCGTTATTTCTTTTTTGTTTGTAACCTTTATAGTATTTCCAATCTTTATTACAATAATTATTAATAATTAGATTTGATTGGGCATACCCCCCCACTAAAAAAAACAACAAAGGAAATAAATAAAGATTCATCATACTTTAATTCTTTTATGCCTCTTAATTCTCATTTTTCTCCTGTTCTTTCCTTTGTAACGTCCAACCACTTTTGTTCGTTCAAAATAAGTTAATGAACCTCTGATTCTTTTATTATTTTGTTGCCCTCTAATTAACTGAAAAGATATATTCCCGTTTTGAGCAGTACCATTTACACCTAATAAATCAGATAGTAAAATATCAGGAGCTACATTACTTCGTATAAAATCTCCTGTTTTAGTATTATTGTGTTTTCCATAATTATTATCTATCTGTTCGATAACATAATTTATACTTAGAGTATTATTGAGTAAAGAACCTGGTGTAATTATCACTGTCCCTACTGGAGTATTATCTATATATATTATAACTTTATCCCCTGTCATCACACCTTTAAATACAACTTGATACATCATTTCAACATGTTTTCCGTTTGAAATTTTAAGACCATTATTATCTCTTACCGTTTTAGTCTCCCCATAATAGCCTGAACTCAAATCAGAAATAGCATTACGTACTGTAGAGCCATAAAAACCTTGCCTAGATTGTAAATTGTTATTAATTCCATTGCCTACAGTTGTTAAACTAATACCATTTACAACAGAACTACGTTTTACTAGAGGTATTCTAATTACATAGTTTTTTCCTCTTATTTTTGCGGCTTGTAATCCCTCTAGTTCTACTGCATCAATAACTCTATTACTGCTAAATTGATAAGGTGTCAACTCTGGATAAGTTTTATATAACGGGTCAACCGCAAAGAACCTCCCCAACCTAGGGTCGTGCATTCTGTACTTATAGTTTATGCTGTTTCCTTCCCCCTTTATCTCACCGTCTTTTTCTTGTCCTTGAAATCCGTATCTATACTCCCCAACGTTCCCACTTCTCCCGACCATTTCCATCCCAAAGGGGTAATAGTCAGAGTTACTCATGATATGTGTTCTGTAATTCATATTAACGTTTAACTACAATCGGACCTTTATATTCAAAAGACTCGCCTGTGTTGTCTTTTCCGGTTATGATGTAGTAGTAAGTACCTTCCGAAACCGGCTCGCCTGCTTTCGTGTGTCCGTCCCAACTTCCATTTATGCCTTCCCATTTGTAAATAAGCATTCCCCAACGGTTAACAATAGTTGTTTTAACCTCTTCAATATTAGATAAGGTTAAAACAAATACATCATTTGTTCCGTCTCCATTAGGTGTAAATATGTTAGGAATAACCACATAGGTTTCTACTTCTCTCCAATCCAATTCATCTGATGAAGAATCATCTAAATTAGGGAAATCTGTTGCCAAACTACCACCATTTGTTGCTCCTCCGTTATTTATTACACTTGTTCCATCAACATCAAAAGCATCGTCAATACCATCGTTGTCACTGTCGTTTCCTGTTGGATTAGTATCCGGAATACCGTCATTATCGGTGTCCCAACCTTCCAAAATATCATCGTCAGCATCGTTATCGGAATTCAAATCGGTGTAATCAGGATTATCTGTTTCGTCAGTATTTACCGGAACAATTGGTGTACCTCCGTTGTCTAAATCATAAGCATCGTCTATTCCATCTCCGTCCGTATCATTTCCGATAGGTGGAATATAACCATCACTTGGCTGTGCTTCAATATTGTCAACGATACCGTCATTATCAGCATCTAAATCCAATACATCATTAATGCCATCGCTATCTGTATCCGGGTTAGGTAAAGGTGTTCCACCTTGAGAAGGATCAACACTATCATCTAAACCATCACCATCAACATCGGTAATAGAGCCTGTACCAATTACACCATCACCGTCAGGGTCGCTTCCTCCTGCTTCAATTACATCAACAATACCATCATTATCCGAGTCTAAATCCCAGTAATCCGGAACACCATCACCATCTGTATCATCATTGGTAAAGTCGCCATCACCGTTAGCATCTTCATCGACGTCTAAAATACCGTCATTATCATCATCTGGATCGAAGTTGTCAAAAACGCCATCATTGTCGTGGTCTTGTCCTTCTCTCCAATCTAATTCAGCAGTTGAAAAATCATCTAAATTCGGGAATACATTCGGTGTTGTACCACCGTTGTCTGCACCTCCATTATTTGTAGATCCGGTTCCGTCCACATCAAAAGCATCGTCTAAACCATCGTTGTCACTGTCAGTTCCACTTGGAGTTGTATCGGCTATACCATCATTATCCGTATCCCAACCTTCAAGAATATCCAAATCGCCATCATTGTCCGCATCCGTGTCTGTATAATCAGGATTATCAGTACCGTCTGTATTTTCAGGAACAACAGGTGTACCATTACTATCAGGGTCATAAGCATCATCAATCCCATCATTATCAGAGTCTTGACCACTAGGGGCAATGTATCCCGTACTAGCTTGTCCTTCGATATTATCCACAATACCGTCATTATCGGAATCAATATCTATTGCATTAAATAAACCATCTCCATCTGTATCCGGGTTAGGTAAAGGCGTTCCACCTTGAGAAGGATCAACACTATCATCTAAACCATCACCATCAACATCGGTAATAGAGCCTGTACCAATTACACCATCACCGTCAGGGTCGCTTCCACCTGCCTCAATTACATCAACAATACCATCATTATCCGAGTCTAAATCCCAGTAATCCGGTACACCATCACCATCCGTATCATCATTGGTAAAGTCGCCATCACCGTTAGCATCTTCATCGACGTCTAAAATACCATCATTATCATCATCCGGATCGTCAGCATCTTGTACACCGTCATTATCGTGGTCGCAAGAACCAAGAGTAACTAAAATATCTTGTGTGTCCGAACTACCGCAACTACCGGATATTGTATAAGTAATAGTAGCTGTATTTCCGTCCCCGATGACAGCAGGGTTTAAAATACCTTGAGTTGCATCTATAATTCCCGTACCGCTCCAAGTACCCCCCGGAGAAACTGCTGATAACGTAACGTTGCCACTTGTCGGACAATAAGGACCGGTGCTCGTAATCGTAGGGTCAGGGTTATCCGAAACAGTTATTGTAGTAGAGGAAGAGCTTGAGCAATTTCCCGTTGTTACACTATAATTTATGGTATATGTCCCTCCTCCAATACTAGGGTCAAATTGATTTCCGTTGATAACACCTTGCCCTGTCCACGTTCCTCCACCGGTTACAGCAGTAAGAGTTATCGGAGCATCACTAGTACAAAGAGCAGTTGCCGAAGTAATGGTAGCGTCAGGGTTAGCGTTTACGACAAGTGTTTGTGTAGAAGATTTTGTACAGCTATTTGTGTTAGATACCGTATAAGTAATTACATGTGAACCTGCACCTGCCACCGAAGGATCGAAGGTGTTTCCGTTTACTCCCGTTCCACTAAATGTTCCTCCGGCAGTTGCAGGAACTAAATTCACAGGAGAATCAGCCGTACAATAAGGACTGTTCACGGAAAGCGTAAACGAAGCATCCGGTGTAGGGTGAACAATAATTGTTTGAGTGTCTGTATCACCACAATTTCCCCCAATAGTGTAAGTAACCATAAAAGTGCCGGCTCCACTAATCGAAGGGGCAAAGGTGTTTCCGCTTACTCCGGTACCACTCCATGTACCTCCGCCGGTTACGGCAGAAAGTGTTATCGGATTATCATTCGCACAAAGCGGAGATACAGCGGTTATCGTTGCATCCGCCTGATTCGTTACCGTTATCGTATACGTATCGCTATCGGTACAACCATTGCTGGAGGTTTGATAAGTAATGGTATGTGAACCGACTCCGGCAGCCGCAGGGTTAAATTGATTTCCTGTTACACCTGTTCCGCTCCATGTACCACCGCTACTCGCTGCCGTTAACGTTATAGGTGCAGCTGATACACATATAGAAGAAGTTGATGTTGTAATTGTAGCATCAGGAGTTGCATTTACGGTTACCGTTGTATTGTCGCTGTCTGAACAACCGTTTCCGTTGGTCACCGTGTATGTTAAGGTGTGAGTGCCAACACCTGCAGAGCTAGGGTAGAACCAATTTCCGCTGACTCCCGAACCGCTCCAAGTACCTCCCGAAGGCGAACCGTTAAGAGCAATCGCTCCACTTGAGGTACAATAAGAACCCGAAGTATTGGCTGAGGCTATAGGAACAGCAAAAACATTTACCGTTTGCGTAACCGTACCATAATAAGTACAACCCGCAGTAGTGAAGTAATATCTTAAAGTAACGGTATAAGTTCCCGGTGTTGTATAAGTGTGATTCACCACCCCGTTTTTAGGAGCGTTTAAAAGCGGAGTCCCATCACCAAAATCCCAATCCACCGTTGGGTCGGGTTTATTGATATCAGATCCTTGAACACTAAATGATATTGAATTACCCACACAATCATCACCACTATAATTAATAGAAAGATTGAAAGCAGGAATAAAAAAAGACTGAACAAAGGTCGGTAACCCCAGTCCGCTTGTTCTTCCGGCCAAAGAAACACCGTTGTTGATATAAGAAGCTCCCCATAAATTAGGATTTACAATTTTGCCCAGCCAACCTTCACCATCCCGGGCGACGTAAATTTTTCCGTCAGTTGCTAATTGTAAAGCTCCGATTTTATTTTGTAATGACCCCGTTCCTGTTCCGATTAGTGAAGCTGAGTTTCTTATGGCAGTCGCTCCACCGGCTAATAAATCATATCGCCAAATTTCTCCTACGGCATTAAGCCCTGCATAAAAAAATGTTCCATCAGGAGAAAACTCTACTCCATAGGCCGCGTAATACTGTACACCGGCAGGTAACGGTGTGCTACTCGGACAAGGTAGCGAAACAGGATTGGAAACTACTCCTGTATTATTATTAAAATCAAACAATTCAAAATGGGTAGAATTTACCGAAGGTTGCGTGAAAATAGCCAATCCTAATTTATCGCCTTGCGGAGATGCTTTCATATAGCCGATTGCACCGGTGTTCCACGCTCCTCCGTTTGTAGTGTGGTTATGTACTGTTCCTACACTTGAAACAACAGGTGTTGTCTGCAACCCACTACATCCGTTAATCAAAAACACATTGAATTGGTTGCTGTTCCACTTATGGCAAATTACCCAAATATCAGAACCATTTGCGTGTTGAACGGCAGTTATTTTTTCGGTTGTGTTTGACATTAACAAGACGTTTTTGGTAGAAGTAACGGCCCCTAAACCACCGTTTAAACTCATATCGACAATGGAGTATCGAACTCCGTTACCATTTGCCAATTGGTCAACAGTAAACACATAATAAATACCAGGTGCATACGGTTTGGGTACGATTACAGCCGATTGCGTAGCACTTTGATGTCCCATTAATCCGGAACCGTTTTGCATGACCGAGTGTGTAGCATCCCAAATGTTTTGTCCGTTGGTGTAAAAAAGCAGATTTCCAAAAGCATCGGAAATAGTTGCAACTCCTTCCCATTGGTTAATTGAGCCATTGGTTAGGGCTACGGGACTACCTCCGGTAAAATCCAATCCGGCATTGTATCCGAAATACCAATTCATTCCTTCTCCTTGTCCCAAACTTGCGAATGGAATGATTAAGGAGATGTACAGTGCAATTTTTAAAAGTACTTTCATGGCTTATTTTTGTTTTAGGTACAATATTATAGCTTGTAGTCCTTCTTTAGTAAGTGTCTGCTTGTTTTCTTTTTTTGTCAACCAACTTTGTATTGCTTTTTGGTTTTCTTCTTTGGAAACGGCGTAATTATACGCGGGGAAATAGTTTTCTACTTTACCGCTTTTAAAATATTTTCTTAATTGTTCTTCCTTAATGAAGTACATTTGTTTGTGCTGTGTGTTTTTATTTTCTTTGGTTTTTGGAAGTATTACTTTTGAAGGTTCTTCCGTGTGAACTCTTTTGGTTTCTTGTCCGAATGAGAGTTGAGATATTCCAGCGAGAATAATTGTTAAAAGTATGATGGGTGTTTTCATAGTACGATGTGAATAGATCTGAATTAAACAAAGGTAAGTTTGTTTTTGTTAATAGTCAATACCTAGTGGTAAGTATTCTTGCATTACTTGCGGATTTAAGAAGTGTGTTAAAGTATGGTATATTAAGGTGTTCAATTGGGGGGCTTTTTATAGCAGTTTTTTGGAAATTTTGGTTGTGTAAATGAAAATTTCAGCACAAAAGGAAAACATTAATTCTGTTTTCTTTGCTATCATCTGTCCCGTGTTAGGGATAGAACGGTGTGTTTGAGCTCTTTTTTGCTTGCTTGCTGTTTGCAAGCAAAAAAAGCGAGTAGTGATAGCCCGACCCTTTTTGCTAAAACAGTTGTTGAGCGAGAGCGATATGTTGTTTTAGTAAAAAGGGGAACGCCCAAAGCATAAAGAACTTTATCCTTCGTATTTTATTTCGAAAAAAGTTTTACCTTTACTTGTCTTATGAAAAATTCAACGATACAACATAAAACTCCTTTATTGCCTTCGGAATTGATTCTTAATCCGGATGGGAGTATTTATCACCTTGATTTATTGCCCGAAGATATTGCGGATGATGTGATTGTTGTGGGCGACCAACATCGGGTGAAGAGAATTTCGAATTTGTTTGATACGGTAGAGGTGGTTAAAGAAAAACGGGAATTTGTTACGCATACAGGAACGTATAAAGGGAAAAGGATTACGGCTTTGTCAACCGGTATTGGGTGTGATAATATAGATATTGTTATCAATGAATTGGATGCGATTGTTAATATTGACCTTAAAACAAGATTGCCAAAAACCGAACAGAGAAGTTTGAATATCATTCGGCTAGGGACAAGTGGAGCCTTGCAAGTGGATATTCCCGTTGATTCTTTTGTGATTTCTTCCTATGGTTTGGGGTTTGATGGCTTGGCTCAGTTTTATCAAGCTCGATTTGAAGATGATGAGTTGGAACTGCAAGCGGAATTTATTCGCCAAATGGATTGGAAAAAAGAATTGAATACGCCTTATTTTGCTAAAGCAAGTCAAGAGTTGGTAGAGAAAATAGGAAAAGGAATGATTCACGGAATTACGGCTACAGCGAATGGCTTTTATGGACCTCAGGGTAGAAGTTTAAGGCTACAACCTAATGTTGCCGGATTGAACGAACAACTGAATCAGTTTAGATACAAAGACCAAAGAATTACCAATTTTGAAATGGAAACTTCGGCTCTTTATGCGTTAAGCGGTATGTTAGGACATAGAGCAGCTACTGTTTGTGCTATTATTGCCAATCGTTTTACAAAAACATTTAGCGAAGATTATAAAAAAACGGTTGACGAGTTGATTCAAGTTCTATTGGAGCGTTTAACACAGTCGTGATGTGTAGAAAAATTGTTTTGTTGGTGCTTGTATTTTTTGTGCAATTCATTAAAGCACAAAGTGACAGTTTGTGGAGTACAATAGACGAGGCTATTGCTGAACTGAAACAAGATACTACACTGCAATATGCAAACATCAGTTTTGTAGTCAAAAACCTTGAAAAAGACAGTGTGATTGCATCTATCAATCCAGAGAAATTGTTAGTCCCTGCCTCCACGATGAAAGTCGTAACAACGGCGACTGCATTAGAGTTGTTGAGTTCGTTTCATACCTTTAAAACAGAGGTTGTTCACGACGGGTATATAGATTCTAACTGTGTTTTGCACGGTAATCTTTGTATAAAGGGAAAAGGCGACCCAACTTTGGGAAGCCGTTATTTCACCAAAGGAAATTTGTTGCAAGATTGGGCGTTCAAAATTGCAAATTTTGGAATAGATTCCATTGACGGAGGAATTATCGGAGATGCCTCTTATTTTGATTATGATTATGTTCCTTCTACGTGGAGTTGGGGCGATATTGGTAATTACTACGGAACAGGAGTTTCGGGCTTAACGATATTGGATAACACCTTACATTTTTATTTCACTTCCGGAAAAAACAAAGGCGACTCAACCATAGTAGATTGCGTAGAACCTTATACTCCCGACTTAAAAATAAGCAATCATGTAAAGGCGTGGGATACAAAAAAAGACTTGGCTTACATTTACGGAGCACCCTACGATGGATTACGTGTTTTAAAAGGTAAAATACCAAAAAATAGACAACAGTTTGATGTGCGAGGAGCGATGCATGAGCCAGCCTATGTAGCGTCTTTTGAGTTGAAAAATCAATTAATAAAAATAGGTGTTCCTGTAGCTAAATCAGCGACAACGCATCGAAGAGTCGCAGAGGAAATCCCTAACTATAAAGTTCCCAAAGGGAAAACCATTTTAACTCAAAAATCACCGCCTTTATCTAAAATTATACTATACA
>JALWSJ010000446.1 GCA_026993705.1 Flavobacteriales bacterium | reverse complement strand
TGGGTACTCTGGATACAATCGGTTTATGTCATACCAGCCTACCGCCGACAAAATGTTTTTAAAACTATGTATTCCCACATCAAAAAATGGGCTGAAGAAGACAGTGAAATAGCCGGATTGCGCCTGTATGTCGACAAGACCAACAAGGCCGCCATAAAAGTTTACCGTAAACTTGGCATGGATGGGGAACATTACCGGTTGTTTGAATGGATGAAATAAAACTCAATGATAAGACCTGTAAATCTTCCCGACGTGGTTTATTAAAAAAGTTAGTGAACGTCGTAAATTACTTAAATATTTTCAAAAAGAAAACCGCTCCTCCGGATTTGCAATCCGGAGGTTTTAAAGCCGGGGGATTTGAAATCCCCCTGTCCGGTAACATTCGGATTGCCCGCCAGGACCGGACAGGCAAATCCGAATGGGCGGAGGGGTATTATTACGGTTCTTCCTGACCAGGCTAATTCATTATACAAACAGAGATGGCAGATTGAATCGGCTTTCAAAGCATTAGAATCAAGAGGTTTCAAGATTGAAGACACGCACTTAACAGATTAGCTAAAATTATTAATATCAATGATTTAGAAATGTTTAAAGGCTACTGCGAATTTTTGTCATGTACTTAGGGGATAAACAGTAAATAATTTGGGGATATAAAAAGTTAGCAAGCATTAAAATAATCCCCAGAATATGTAACCTTACACTTCTTGGGACTGTTTAATTTAAGCAATTCTGAATTAGTAAACTCAACATTAAATCAAGATAGAAAATTAAAACTCTGTCTGGATGAAAAAATTAACTTTAAGCTGTTGATAAATAAACTTATTACAATATTCCCAAAGGTGTTTTTTTGATTACTTTCGTATCAAGTGTTATCACTTTACTTTATTGAGTATAAGATACATGACCTAACCAAAATTAATCAATGGAAAAAATGACAAAAATAACCATATGGAGAACTCCCAAAATATGGTTTCTTGATAAATATAATGCGGGCACAGATAGATTAGGTTTATACCTTGCCGCAATCGTTCCGAGTGTGATAATTACTATTGGGTTATTGGCCAATGTAACTACATTATATCATTTTAATAAATCCCAAACGTTTATATTAACCCTTTGGCTAATGTTTTTTTATGGGTTAATAAATATTATTATGATGTGGGCACTTCAAAAAAATGAGGTCAGATTAACCAGGTCAAGAAGAACTTACAATATATTAAACGAGAAAATCATAACAGTTATAAAAGATTACCGTGCACAAAAAAAAGATTTAATAAAGAAGGGCAAACAATTAGATAAGGATTACATCGTTTCTATTATAGAGAAAATTTTAACAGGTGTTAATGATACATATTTAAAAGACGTTCACAGAAAAAATGTAGCAGTTACACTAAAATATCTTAAGGATGGAAAATTAATCCCTATAAGAGTTGGTGGAAACTCTGAAGAAAGAAAGAGTTTAATGGCCGAAAGTTATGATAAAGCATATGTATATAATTGTATTAATCCAATTGGGAAAAAATTAAGATTTATTTATGTAAAAAATCTCGATAACCTTGATAAATACGAGTTATCTGCTATCGGCATTTACAAAGAAGAAATAAAGAAGCGTGCTGGTGATTATTATAAATCGTTTATTGCATTACCATTAAGAGGAGGAAGGATAAAGATGTCTGGTTCAAATGGCATGTCTTCTGTTCCAAATTTGGGCATACTTGGTTTTGATTTAAAAGAAAAATACGGTTTTGGGAACTTCCCAGAGCATGAATATCATTATCTTACTAGCTTTGCAAGTCTTTTATCAGAACCAGTACAAGATTTAATAGAAATTAAACTATAATAAAAATGGGGTATAAACAACAATTTGAGGAATTAAAGAAATTTCCAGAAACGATACTGGAAAGATTTCTTGATGTTTTTGAAGATGACAGTAAAATTAGTGTAATTAAAAAACAGCTTGCAGATACTGGTATTATATTAGAGTACAATAACTACCAGATATCTATCGCATCATTAGATGAATTAATAGAACTTCAGAAGTATTTTGATAAATACTTTGAAAAAGTGTAGTAAGTTTTTCCATTTCATTAAGAACTGTTAGATCAAGAGTTACAAAAGAACAATAATATTTCCTTTTGATATTTTTCTCTTTTTTGATTTTTCTTTCTAAAAATTAAGCTTGAAATTTTTGCATTTCATGGCAAAACTTGAATATCATAATAAATAACAGAAAAAGGAAAAGAATAGAAATTCCGGTATGAAATACCCCAATTATATATATCAGAAAACCAGACAGTTAAAATAGATATATATTTAAGATCGATGTATCGAGAAGGAACGCAAGAAAAAAATGAAAAGACAGACAGGAAAGTATTCTTTTAGAAAGGTAATAGAATATATATTAGTTAATACTTTTAAATTATTGATTGAATAACGCTTGCTAACACCACCTATGCGTCATGCCGCAGTACATTGTAAATATGAAGGTTACAGCTTTAAATGAATGCATTTGTAAGCACGAAAATTAAACAAGAAATGCGCCACGTCGCATAGCCCTGTACGTTGGCACACATAAT
>JALWSJ010000445.1 GCA_026993705.1 Flavobacteriales bacterium | reverse complement strand
AACTAATTTTACTTTATTTTTCTTAGCTTCTACGTACGCCATTACAAAACTAATACTACTCAAAACAATAAGTATTGTGCTAATCGTAAACCCATACGGTAAATTAATATCCACCCAGAACTTATCCATCTTACTCACCACAACAGCACTGGTAAAACCTGCATAAAGCATTATACTGGAAATGATACCAAACACCACTAAAGCTACCGCTATTCTTTGGTAATCTTTTTTGGGCATCGATTCTTTTACTACATCTTTCATTATCAAGTTTTGGTAATTAGGTAAACAATTAAAATTAAGGGGAGATAATAAAATGAGCCAAACATCACTTTTGTTGCGTATTTCATATCTAAAGTCAAATACAATTTAATAGCCGGAATCAGCATAGGCAAAGTCAGCACAATAGAAAGAGGCACAGAATAAATATTCGCCATCCCAACCATATAAGGAAGCGTTCCCATCGGCAACATCATCGCTGTATATAAAAGAATTTGAAAAGCACTGCTTTTGTTCCTTCCTCCAATAGAAGGTAACATCCTAAAGCCTGCCTTCAGATAATCCTCATTCAACTTCCAAGCAATTGCCCAAAAATGAGGAAACTGCCAAAAGAACTGCACAGCAAATAAAACACCTGCCTCCACTCCAAAATGATTCGTTGCAGCGACATAGCCCAACATCGGAGGAAAACTACCTGGTATCGCCCCCACAAACACGGATAAAGGCGTAATGCGTTTTAAAGGCGTATAAACCAACACATACAAAACCATCGCTAACAAGCCCAACCAAGCACATAACGAATTAATCATAAACAATGAGGCAACTCCTATTATAGCAATGATAGAAGCAAACAACAATGATTCGAGAACATTCAAGCGTTCCTCCGGAAGAGGACGTGTTTGCGTACGCTCCATAATTCTATCCAAATTGCGTTCAATTACCTGATTAAAAGCATTAGCCGCTCCGGTAACTAAAGCACCTCCAATGGAAAGATAAAAAATATCCCAATAGTTGACTTCGCCGGGGGCTATAAAGTACCCCATCACAGCCGAATAAATTACCAAGGAGGATAACCTTAGTTTCATCAACTCGGAAAATGCTTTTGTTTTGTTATTTTTTACTTGCTGATTCAAGTCATTTTATTTTTAGAAACCGCAAATATATACATTATATAATGAATACGTTTTAAGTTTTCGCTCCAAGATGATAAATAACTCCTGTATTATATACAACGACACAATAAATTAGTACAGAACTGTACCTTTTTTATCCTTAAAAAAACAAACATCATCACTATATTTGTTA
The DNA here is from genome assembly GCA_026993705.1 of Flavobacteriales bacterium. Lineage (GTDB taxonomy): Bacteria > Bacteroidota > Bacteroidia > Flavobacteriales_D > Parvicellaceae > S010-51. The sequence continues at coordinate 1,278 of JALWSJ010000445.1, read as the reverse complement.
TCTTTGAAACAAAAATCACGAACCCTTCGTTACCAAATGCTCAAATGAAGTAACCTCACGATGCCCTCATTAAAACTCATATACAGCAGTATTATTATTTTTCTTGTCGCTCTTCAAGGAGTCAGTCAAGAAACTATTATATTGGAGGGAGCTTACCAAAAACGAAATATTTTTGTAGAAAATACGGAAGCACCATTTGGTATTGGTTATTGCATAATCGAAGTACGCGTAAACGGAAACCTCATCACCGATGAAATACACACCAGAGCTTTTGAGATAGACCTAACCGTTTTTAATTTAAAATTGCAAGACCTTGTAATCATAGAAATTAAACATAAAAAAGGTTGCACTCCACGAATATTAAACCCCGAAGCTCTTCAAACGCAACCCACCTTTTACACTCAATCCATAGAAGTGGATGAGTCAGGCATATTAAGATGGATAACCACCGACGAACACGGCTCATTGCCTTTTATTATACAACAATATAAATGGAACAAATGGGTGGACGTAGGCGAAGTACAAGGAAAAGGAGAACCCTCTCTAAATGTTTACGAACATAAAGTTTATTTAGTATCAGGAGAAAATAAATTCAGAGTCGTCCAAAAAATAGACAATAGAAACTACCGGAAATCACCAAGTACTACCGTTATTTCCGATATGCCTAGGCTAAATTTTGTCTATAATAGAAAAGACAAACAAGTAATCTTCTCCAATCCAACCGCCTTTGAAATCCACGACAAATACGGTCAATTGCTCATGCGAGGTTTCAATTCCCAAGCCGATGTCCGTCACCTTTCAAAAGACGAGTATTACATCAGTTACGATAACATTACCGAAGTATTTGCAAAAAAATAGTTAGATTTGGGCGTTCCCCATTTCCACCACACAAACATATCGCTCTCGCGAAACGTTTGTGTGGTGGAAATGGGTCGGGCTATCCGCTATATCTTTTGCCTGCCATAAAGGCAAGCAGGCAAAAGGATGCCACTCCTATCCCTAACGTGCAATAAAAACAAAGAAGCAACAAAAAAATACGAAAAAAACAAGCAAACGGATTGAACCAATTAGGAAAAGGTGCGTATGTAGTGTTGAAAATAAGAAAATTCTTATTAACTTTACAAATCCGTTAAAACACATTAATTTTAAGTATGGAACCAAAAAAGAGTAGTAAAGCAGATATGGAAAACATCCTATCAAAGTTAGGATTCATAGCTTTGGGAGGTGTAATTGCCATGTCCACGGTATTGGTTGCTATTGAATTGCGTCGTGCAGAAC
>JALWSJ010000444.1 GCA_026993705.1 Flavobacteriales bacterium | reverse complement strand
GAGTAACATTTTTTCCGGCTTCTAATAAATTCTCTGCTACTTCAATTCCGATAAGTCCGGCTCCGATGACTGTAATATTTTTGACAGATTCCGGTAATGCTTCTTTCGTAAGCTTATCAAAATCTTTCATCGTCCTGCATGTTGACCAATTGTTTGATTTTTCAATTCCTTTAATTGGAGGTATGATAGAACGTGCTCCGGTGGCAAAAATTAATTTATCATACCCATAATCATCTTTAGAAGAGTAAACTATTTTATTTTTAGTATCTATTTGCAGAATTTCCTCGTTAAGTCGTACATCAATATTAAAACGCCCATGCATTAAGTCGGGTTCTACAACGATTAAGTCTTGGCGGGTTTCGATAATACCGGATAGGGCGTAGGGCATTCCGCAAGTAGCATAACTTATATTCGCACCTTTTTCAAAGAGTATAATTTCAGCTTCTTCATTTTCTCTTCTTGCTTTCGCTGCTGCAGAAGGACCTGCGGACAAACCTCCTATTACTATAATTCTTTCCATAATTGATTATTTGTTTTGTTAAAATTTTCGCGAAAGTAGGTATCCTTTATTTAACGAGGAGTAACAGTTGTGTGGGTTTACGAGGTTGTTTAAATGAGCGTATGTAACTTTTGTGACATATAAAGTATTTTTAGTGTAATATATTAGCAAATAAAATGATTTTCGTTATTTTATTTATTAATATTAATTAGATTTAAAAATTCATTAATTTATTTACCCTAAAACTTACACATTATGACAAAACATCATCAAGTACTAATTATTGGAGGTGGTTCGGGAGGACTAATGACCGCTTCAAAAATGAAAAGAGAACGCTCATCGGTTGATGTTGCAGTAGTGGAGCCGTCCGACAAGCATATTTATCAACCTGCATGGACTTTAGTTGGAGCAAACACCTATGATTATGATAAAACTATTCGGAGCGAAGCATCTGTTATGCCGAAAGGCGTAACTTGGATAAAAGATAAAGCAGTAAGTTTTAACCCAGAAAACAACGAAGTAACGTTAGATTCCGGTGATAAAGTAACGTACGATTATCTTATTCTCTCTCCAGGTATTCAAATAGATCTGGATGGAATAGAAGGTTTGAAAGAAACAATGGGAAAAAATGGTGTTTGCAGTAATTATGTTGACCCTAAATATACATGGGAGGTGCTAAAAAATTTTAAAGGAGGAAACGCACTGTTTACTCAACCTACTACACCTATAAAATGCGGAGGAGCACCTCAGAAAATAATGTATTTAGCCGAAGAACATTTCGTGAAAGCGGGGGTTCGAGATAAAACGAAAGTGATTTTTGCGACTCCGGGTAGTGTGATTTTTGGAGTTTCTCCTTTTAAGGAGGAATTAGAACGGATAATTCAGAAAAAACAAATCATAACAAAATATCAATATGCCATAACTAAGATTGACGGTAAAAACAAAGAAGCGCACTTTAGGTTAGCTCTAACTGGAGAAAATCAATGTGTGGTAAATGAAGATCCCAATATAAAGGAAAGAGTTTCCGGAGATATGCATGTTATTATTCCATTTGAAATGTTGCATTTAGCTCCACCTCAGTCTGCTCCGGATTTTATAAAGGAGTCTCCTTTTGCTAATGACGCGGGGTGGGTTGATGTTGATATTAATACTTTGCAACACAATAAATATAAAAATGTTTTTGCAGTTGGTGATGCAGCTGCTCTTCCAACAGCAAAAACAGGAGCGGCAATAAGAAAGCAAGCTCCGGTAGTTGTTGGGAATATTTTACATTTAATGGATAACAACAAATTGGGTAACAAAAAATACAAGGGATATTCTTCTTGTCCTTTGGTAACAGGGTATGGAAAAATGTTGTTAGCTGAGTTTGGATACAATAATGTAAGGATGAGCGACCCTATTTTATCAAAGTTTGTTGATACATCCAAAGAGCAATGGTCTATGTGGATTCTTAAAAAATATGGGCTGCCTTATCTATATTGGAATAAAATGTTGAAAGGTAAGATGATGGATTAAATTTTTAATGTCTATTTGATTGACACCCGGCAATTTTGTTGGGTGTTTTTGTTTTGGATAGGTTTTAAGGGTAATATATAATTGTAATCAATTACTTTGTGATAGTTCATAGTTTTGAACTGTGTTAACAATTATAGTTCACTTCAAGAGCTTTGTTTCTTACTTGTTTTAAAAATATAGTTCACTCTAATATACGGCTATTTTAATATTTAGAGTATTGTTTATCAGAGTGTTGTGTCTGTTTTTATGCAAGAAACATAATTGTTTGTTGTTTTTTTGGTTCAGTATTTGACAAGTAAGGGTCAAACAGTTAAACAAAACGTTGTGTTATGGATATCATAAAAAACTTTATTTATGCAGGAGTTGGATTAGCAACAACTGCAACTGAAAAGGCAAAAGAAACCATTAATGATTTGGTTGAGAAAGGTAAAATTTCAGATACTGAAGGAAAAAGAATAATGGATGAGTTCTTTAAATCTACTGAAAATACAAAGGAGGAATTTGAAGCAAAATGGAAAAAGTTAAATGAAACACTTTCTTCTAAAATTGAAAAGATTTCACCAAAAGAT
>JALWSJ010000443.1 GCA_026993705.1 Flavobacteriales bacterium | reverse complement strand
CTCTGACCCCTTTTACTTTTAGTAACCCCTTTTTTTGCATAACGCTTTGCATGAGGGGCGAGAGCGCAGCGAGCGTCCCTCTCTATGCTTTGGTTAGGTGTAATTGTCATTTCCATGTATGTGTTATGTGGCTTGGTAATATACTCACCAAATGGTTCACATATTTTGAAACCATACCTTTTATATAAACTGAATGCTTTCTTAAATTTATCGCTTGTTTCCAGTTTTAATTTGGACTTATTTTTTTCCAAAGCCTTTAATTCTAATTTTTTTAATAAGAGTAACGATATTTTATTCCCCCTGAACTCTTCCTTAACATACATTCGTGTTATCTCGGCGTAATCCTCATACAACTTCAACCCGCCCATTCCACACAAAATACCATCACAGTACGAACCTAATAAGATAGAATCTATCTTTTCCAAATCCTCTGGTTGGGTTAAGTGACATACCTCTGGAGGACAGTGTGACATATTGTGGAAATCTAGGAGCTTAAACAATTCCTTTGCCTCACTGCTGCTTGGTGATATTTCTATGACATTTACTTTCACTTCTTAACTCGTCGCCTAAAAAAATAGAGAACCATAACTTTACGCACACCTAACGCCTAAATCAGCGTGCAGTTTAAAGGGGCAGAACTTTTGCGTCTTTTTGCAAAAGGCATGACGCTTTAAACTGTCCGCTGGATTTTTTTGTTATACATTTATTCAATTATTTTTCTCAGTTCTATCGAAAACTGATGTTTATCATATATTTTTTTGAAAAATAATTCATTTGCATTTGTTTTAATCTCAATGGCTTTTTGTAGGATTTCAACTCCTTTTTCGGTTAAAAATACACTTTTAGCTCTTGTATCCGTTTTATGTTCTTTCCGTTCAACAAGTTCATTCTTTTCTAGGGTTCGTAAAATTTTAGAAACCATCATTCTATCAGTTTTGCTATGGTCGGCAATTTCTTTTTGAGTTACATTCTCGGAAGAACGAGATAACCAAGCTAAAGCAATTAAAATTACAAATTGGGTATGAGTTAAATTGACTTTATCTAAAGCTCTATTCATTTGCCGCTGCCAAAGCATAGTGGTTTGCCAAAGTAAATAGCCTAAATTTTCGTCAGGCGTTTCAAAATTAAAATTGATTTTCTTATTCATTGAGCATTAAATTTGAAATAAGTTTAAAATCGTGTTCGTTGACCTGTAAAATTCCCCAACGAAAAGGGTATCCCCATTTTTGTTTGTTAGGAATAAATTCTAAATCATTAATTATGGGTAATATCGAAACATCATTTGCCTTAAAAAATTCAATATCAATCCGAAAAGGACAAAATTTAGGTGACATCTCAAATTGATAAACCACATCACTTATCACTTTTCCAATGGCTGTAAATTCTTGAGATTTGTCTTTTTTATTAAAATACAATTTACTAGAATAGTAAATGACATAGTCACCCGTTTTCATTTTCTTTAAAGGTGTTTCTTTTCCATGACAAGCTTGTGCAAAACCTCCTTTTATTCCATTTTGTACATGTTCTTTTGAAGCAGTTATTATCCAGTATTTTGTCTGTTGGCTTACCATTTTCAGCTTAATTCTAAAAAGGTTAATTTGTATCCATCTGGATCTTTTACGTGCAAAGCTTTACCAAAAGGCGTATTCATAATTGAACCCAAAATAGGCACATTGCTTTGCATAAAACGGGTTTGTAAATCTTCAATTTTCTCGTCAATAGTAAACCAAATGGAAACTCCATTTCCAAGCTCCTTACTTTCCAAATTTTCAAGCGGTTTTCTAATAGCAAAACTCGCTTCACCTTTGTTGAATTTAAAGATAACAGCTTCAGGGTTTTTCATTTCAGAAAGTTCAAAACCCAGTTTTTGAGTATAAAACTCTTTTGAAATTTCAATATCTCTCACTTGTAGAGATGTAAATTCTAATTTTCTCATTAATTGCAGTCCTCATATTTATATTGAGGTTATAGTATAAAGTATACGCGACTACAATGTCAAGTTATTTTCCAGTAGACCTTTTTTTTGTATAACTATACCAATAGGAGTAAACAGTATTACACATTATTGACTCCTATAGGTGGACATATTTTCCTCATTATTGCATATCAAAGCCAAAATGGGGAACATAAGTGTGTTGCATACTTTCATTGTCGTACTGTGAAGCGAGCTTTTTGGAATGTCAAATTTAGCTCGTTGTGAAAAAGGGTGTCTGTGGAAAAAATTCGGACAAGAAGGTAGAGTCCTTTGTGTTTCTTCACGCAACTATTTTACAGCACAATAACAGGCTAACCACCTATAAAACAACGACAAACACATCGCACTACTCATCAACTGTGCCTTACACCCCCCCCTTTTCTTCATCGCAACAACACCTTCACTTCTGCTTTAATAACAAAGCAATCTGCACCCAATCATCATAATCAAGCTGCTCGGGGCGTTTTTTGGGATCTATGCCAATACTTAAGTAATCCTCTTGCGTGAGCTGCCCTCGGAATTGATTGTAAATGGTTTTACGGCGATGAGCAAAACCTTGGCGCACCGTTTTTTGCAGGTCTTTATATACACATTTGGGTGCATTTCCATGCGGCAAAAGTTGAATCACCATGGAATGAACTTTGG
>JALWSJ010000442.1 GCA_026993705.1 Flavobacteriales bacterium | reverse complement strand
GCTCATTTCACATGCGTTAGGGATAGAACGGCGTGTTTGAACTCCTTGTGGCTTGCTTGCTGTTGCAAGCCACAAGAGTGAGTAGTGATAGCCCGACCTAATTTTTCTAAAACAACGTTTCGCGAGAGCGATATGTTGTTTTAGAAAATTTAGGGAACGCCCAAATACCAAACTTTTATTTCGTACTCAAATATATTACTATTTTATTGAAGTTGGTTATTGAGTGTTGCTAAATTTAACACTTATTTTTTATTATAGCTCTTTTTTACTTCACTCTTTTGTACCCAAATCAAGGAAATTAATCCCAAAATTATCATCATTATGGTTTGTGTTCCCCAAATCATCATTCCTAAGGCATTTCCTACACCTTTTGCTTCGTCCTCTCCTATTGTTCCGCCGATGTAATAAGCGATTACCGCTCCTACGAGTAAAGGATATGCTCCTATTCCTCCGTTGGTAAACATAATTCCTAATGTTCCTGCTATAAAGCCAATCAAGATACCGCCAAAAGGAAAATCTTTTGTTTCGTCAAGGCTGTAAAAGCATAGTGCAAAAAACAGGATATACATTCCCCAAATAAAAAACGTGTGCAGTAAAAACAACCAAGGGTGTTCGGATTTGAATACTGAAAATACTCCTGAAACAACGTCGCGAATTAGATTGATGATTTTTTCTTTTATGTTAGGCATGAACTTCCAAACTAAACCCATAACCAAAACTATCCCCGTTATTATTACATATTTTAATATGCCTGATGAATGGTCTTCTATCTCGTTTTTGGCGAAAACTTCGCTTTGCTCTATTAGGTTTATTATATCATCGTAATTAAGGAAAAGAGCTAACAATACGATTATCCCTAACATTATTAAATCGAAGATTCGTTCTCCGATAATTGTTCCGAAAGATTTTGAAAAGGGAACACCCTCAGTTTTATACAATACGCCTGCCCGTGAGGCCTCTCCTGCTCGGGGAATGAGCAAATTCATGATATAACCTATCATTAAGGCGTTGTATCGGTTTATCAACTTGGTTTTATAGCCAATGGGTTCTAACATATACTTCCAACGATATGCTCTACTCAAGTGACTCAAGAAACTAAGAATTAGGGAAACCCCAAACCAAAAATAGTTGGCTTCGCGAATGGCTTTAAAAAAACTCTGCTTGTCTTTTTCGGACATAGCGTCCCAAAAATACCACATAAGGTACATCCCGATGAGTAAAGGCACGATTACTTTTAGAACGGAAAGTACTTTGGTTTTCATTTAATCCTCTATTCGATTAGTTTCGGGATTAGGGAAAACAATGCTTGGTTTAAAGTTTTTTGCTTCTTCAAAATCCATATAAGCATAGCCGATAATTATAACAATATCACCAACGGCAACACGTCTTGCAGCAGGACCATTCAAGCAAATTACTCCAGAGTTTCTTTCCCCCTTAATAACATAGGTTTCCAAACGCTCCCCATTGTTAACGTTTACGATTTGTACCTTCTCCCCTTCGATTAAGTTAGCCGCCTCCATCAATGCTTCGTCGATGGTTATACTACCAATGTAGCTCAAATCTGCTTCTGTAACAGATACGCGGTGTATTTTAGATTTAAAAACCTGAATATTCATAGTTGATGCAAATTTAAACAAAAATCTCGATATTATCTATAAGTCGTACTCCCCCAATTCTTGCAACAATAAAAGCTCTGTATTTTTTTTCTTGTTCTAAACGTGAAACTGGTTGCAAAGTATCCGACTCTGCTATTGTTAAGTACTCTGGTTCGGTATATTGTTTTAACTGTTCCAATCCTTTATTAATTAAATCAGAAACTTCTCCAACTTCCACGCTGTTTTGCAATTCTTTCAATGTTTGATAGATAATTAGAGCTTTTTTCTTGTCAGTATTCGAGAGCAAGGCATTTCTTGAACTCATTGCCAGGCCGCTTTCTTCTCGTATAATCGGACAACCTACAACATCAACTTTCATTCCTAATTTATCTACCATATTTTTGATAATCGCATATTGCTGAAAATCCTTTAGCCCAAAATAAGCCTTATCGGGTTCAACTATCTCTAACAGCAATTTAACCACACGCATTACACCGTCAAAGTGTCCTAGTCTATTTTTTCCTTCCATTACCTCAGACAAAACACCTGTTTCAATAGAAAAAGGGACTTCGTTTTTATAAACATCCTCAGGGCTATTCGGTAAATAAAGAACATCACAACTCACGCTTTCTAACAATTCAATATCCGCATCAATGGTAATCGGATAATTTTCAAAGTCAGCACTTTCGTTAAACTGTGTCGGATTGACAAAAATACTACAAACCGTTAAGTCTGTATCTGCTTTAGACGCACGAATCAATGAAAGATGCCCAGCGTGCAATGCCCCCATAGTAGGAACAAAACCAACCGATTTATTCGTTGAGAAACGCTGTAAAAAAGACTTTAATTCGTCTTGTGTAGAAAAAACTTTCATCTCTGTTTATTAATTATTATTCTATTGATTTGGGCGTTCCCTTTCAAGAATAAAAAATAGCCGTTTCACGTACTATTTTTTACTCTTGAAAGGTCGGGCTATCCACTATATCTTTTGCCCTCCGAAAGGAGGGAGGGCAAAAGGATGCCGTTCCTATCC
>JALWSJ010000441.1 GCA_026993705.1 Flavobacteriales bacterium | reverse complement strand
TTTTTACTTTGCAGGGGATACGGCTTTGACGATGGATATGAAATTGATTCCGATGTTTACGAAGTTGGATTTTGCTTTGTTGCCGATAGGGGATAATTTTACGATGGGAGTGGAGGAAGCTATTGTGGCTTCTGACTTTATTGAATGTGATACTATTGTGGGGACGCACTTCGATACGTTTGGCTATATCGTGATAGACCACGACAAAGCTAAAGAGGCGTTTAGCAATAAAAACAAAGAATTGGTGTTAATAGAAATCGGTAAGACAAAAAATATTTAATAGATAGATGGGAAAAGTAATTGCGATAGCAAACCAAAAAGGAGGAGTCGGAAAAACGACAACTTCGATAAATTTAGCTGCCAGTTTGGGAGTTTTAGATAAAAAAACATTGATTATTGACGCCGATCCGCAAGCTAATTCGACTTCGGGTGTTGGTTTTGACCCTGAGACGATTGAAAATAGTATTTACCATTGTTTGGTAGAGGGTACAGAACCACAAATATTGGAAACGGATAGTCCTAATCTTTATATCCTGCCGGCTCATATTGAGTTGGTTGGGGCAGAGATTGAGATGATTGAAATGGAGGACAGAGAATTTGTAATGAAAAGTGTGGTGGATAAAATCAAAGATGAGTTTGATTATATCATAATCGATTGCTCTCCGTCTTTGGGCTTAATAACGTTGAATGCTCTAACGGCTGCAGATTCGGTGATTATACCTATTCAATGTGAGTACTTTGCATTGGAAGGATTGGGGAAATTGTTGAATACGATTAAAATTGTACAGTCGAGATTAAATACTGCTTTGGAGATAGAAGGTTTGTTGTTAACAATGTACGATTCTCGATTAAACTTGTCTAACCAAGTGGTTGAAGATGTAAACCTTCATTTTGAAAATCTTGTATTTAAAACCATTATTCACCGAAATGTAAAATTAAGCGAAGCGCCTAGTTTTGGTTCTACGGTAATTATGCATGATGCAAGTAGTAAAGGAGCAATAAATTATCTTAATTTAGCTCAAGAATTGATAGAGAAAAACGAAGTTTCACCGGTAGAAGAATAAAAAATGGCAGCTAAAAAGTCGGCACTTGGAAAAGGATTGGGAGCTTTGTTGGATAATAACAGAAATGTTTCTGCTCGTCCTGAGGCGAAAACCTCTGTTTCAGCATCAGCAAAACCTAACGTTGGCGGAATTGCAAAAATTCCTATTTCTCAAATAGAAGCTAACGCTTTTCAACCGCGAACACATTTCGATAAAGAAGCCTTGGAAGAATTGAGTGCTTCGATAAAAGAACACGGAATTATACAGCCGATTACCGTTCGTAAAGTTGGAGCAAATAAATATCAAATTATTTCTGGGGAGCGAAGATATAGAGCTTCACAAATGGCGGGATTGGAAGAAGTTCCAGTTTATATACGTGTGGCAGATGACCAAACGATGTTGGAAATGGCTATCATCGAAAATATTCAACGAGAGGATTTGAATGCTTTGGAAGTAGCTATAAGTTACCAACGTTTGATTGATGAGTGTGAGATAACACAAGAAAAGGTTGGAGAGAGAGTAGGAAAGAGTAGGGCGTCGGTAACCAATTATTTGCGTTTGTTGAATTTGCCCTCTGAAGTACAGGCGGGTATTCGTGATAAAAAAATATCGATGGGACACGCACGGGCTTTGTTAAGTTTTGCGACACCAGAAGAACAAATTAATGTTTACCGACAAATTATAGATAAAAAACTATCGGTTAGAGCGGTAGAGGTATTGGCGAAAAACAGAAAAACAGGTGAAGCTCCTAAAAAGAGCAAACCTAAGTTGTCGTTAAGAGAAAAAAGACTGCAAGAAGATTTAAGTTTTCACTTTGACTCAAAAATCAAGATAACGAAAAAAGAAAACGGAAAAGGAGCGATAACTATTCCGTTTGATGATGAACAACATCTAGAGAAAATCTTAGCCTTATTAGACAAGTAGAATTGGCATATCGAGTAATGATTTTGGTCTTTTTTTTGTTGATGGGTTTCACTTTCTCAGCACAAGAAGACCTTGATAACAAAGCGTTAGATTCCATTCATTCGCCTAAAAAAGCAACTCTGTTTTCGGCTATTATACCGGGTAGTGGGCAGATTTATAACAATTTTTACCGTCCTAAAGCTACGCATTCTAATTTGTGGTGGAAACTACCGATTATATACGGTGGTTTGGGGGCGAGTGTCTATTATGCCGTAGAATACAATAAAATATTTAAAGAATTTTATAACGAACGAAAAAATAGATTAAATCCTGATTATACGCCACAGTTGTATCCGCAATATACTTCCGAACAGCTTTATCCCGAACAAGAACGATTTAGAAAGTATCGCGATTATTCGATTATTGCAGGGCTTTTGGTTTATACGCTCAACATTATAGACGCCAATGTAGAAGGAAATTTATTGCATTTTGACATTAGTGATGACCTTTCTTTACAAGTTCGTCCTAGGGTGTTTTCATTACAATCAAAGCAGAATATTGCCGGAGTTGGAGTTACGGTGAGTATTCGGTAAAGGGGGGTACTCAATAAAATAATGAAAGAAAAATTGTAAGCGTACGGTAAAGTACATGTTATTCGTTATTGAGTTCTTTCCAATTTTGAGGAAAT
>JALWSJ010000440.1 GCA_026993705.1 Flavobacteriales bacterium | reverse complement strand
GTGTTAATATTCTTTTGGGCGTTCCCCTCTTTTACAAAAACAAAATGTCGCTCTCGCGAAACTTTGTTTTATAAAAGAGGGTCGGGCTATCACTACTCACTCTTTTTGCCCTCAAAAGGAGGAGGGCAAAAAGGAGTTCAAACACGCCGTTCTATCCCTAACGTTAGATTGTCTAAACACCTCAAAAAAAGCAATAAAAACGTGTAAAATATTGAAAATCAGTAGTAGTTTTTTTAATGAATCAGTTTTTTACAGAATAGAGTTAGGGATAGAAACGCCCCAAAAAATATTGTAGCAAAAGATTAAAATACATTGATATATAGAAAAGTTCACTTATTTTTTATTCCTTTGCAAATTCTATTTTGCATATTGTTGGAGGTTGTAGTGAGCGTGATTTTGCAAAAGTTGATAATTTTTTAAGACACACACTATTATGGCAAAAAACCTTGTAATCGTCGAGTCGCCTGCTAAGGCTAAAACAATTGAAGGATATTTAGGTAAAGATTTTATCGTGAAATCCAGTTTTGGACACGTAAGAGATTTGGCAAAGAAAGATGCAATTGATATTGAACATAATTTTCAACCTAAATATGAGGTATCGCCTGATAAGAAAAAAGTGGTAGCCGAGTTAAGAAAATTGTCAAAGAATGCAACAACGATTTGGTTGGCAACGGATGAGGATCGAGAGGGAGAAGCTATTTCGTGGCACTTAAAAGAAACATTAAAATTAAAAGACGATAAAATAAAGAGAATTACATTTAACGAGATTACCAAAAAAGCGGTTCAAAAGGCAATAGAAGAACCACGAGGTATTGATAATGATTTGGTAAATGCACAACAAGCTCGTCGTATTTTGGATAGAATTGTTGGTTTTGAATTATCTCCTGTATTATGGAAAAAGGTTAAACCTTCGTTATCTGCAGGTAGGGTGCAATCGGTTACGGTTCGTATTATAGCTGAAAGAGAAAGAGAAATAGAAGGATTTACTTCTACGCATTCATATAGAGTAGTCGGAGAGTTTTCGATTAACGGAAAAACGTTTAAAGCTGAAGTTTCAAAGAATTTTAAAACGGAGAAAGAAGCAGAAGATTTTGTAAATAAGTGTGTAGAAGCTGATTTTAAAATTACCGATGTACAAAGAAAACCGGCAAAACGTAAACCGGCACCTCCTTTTACAACATCTACCCTGCAACAAGAAGCAAGTAGAAAATTAGGCTATAATGTAGCACGTACGATGAATCTAGCTCAACGCCTTTACGAGGCGGGTAAAATCACCTATATGAGAACGGATTCATTGAATCTATCTGATTTTGCTATTCAAAATGCAAAAGAAGAAGTAGTCTCTGCTTATGGGAAAGAGTATTCTAAGACACGTAAGTTTAAAACTAAAAGTTCGGGGGCACAAGAAGCTCACGAAGCAATACGTCCGACTAATTTTGCTGTGCACAGTAGCGGAGCTGACTATCAACAGCAACGACTGTATGAGTTAATTTGGAAAAGAACCATTGCTTCTCAAATGGCTGATGCCGAGTTGGAACGAACTAAAGTTGAAATTAGTATTGATGGAGTTTCCGAAAAATTTGTTGCAAATGGTGAAGTGATTAAATTCGATGGTTTTCTTAAGGTCTATTTAGAAAGTACCGACGACGAAAACGAAGACGAACAAAAAGGAATGTTACCTGCAATGAAAGTTGGAGAATCTGTTCAGTCAAATATCATTACAGCTACACAACGTTTTACACGTCCGCCGGCAAGATATACAGAAGCCTCTTTGGTGAAAAAATTAGAAGAATTAGGAATTGGACGACCATCCACTTATGCACCAACGATTAGTACCATACAAAAAAGAGGATACGTTGAGAAAAAAGAGAAAGAAGGAAAAGAACGAAATTTTACACAAATTATTCTTAAAGAAGGAGTAGTAGAGAAAAAAATAAACAAAGAACGCTACGGAGCTGACAAAAATAAATTATTACCTACCGATATCGGATTTATCGTTAACGATTTCTTGGTAGAGCACTTTGGAAATATATTGGATTATAATTTTACGGCAAAAGTAGAAGAGGAGTTTGACGAAATAGCTCAAGGTTTGTTGGAATGGACGGAGATGTTAAAAGAATTTTATGACCCCTTTCATAAAACTGTCGAACATACATTGGAGCATTCAGATAGAGCTAGCGGTGAACGAATTTTAGGAACTGACCCTGAAACGGGAAAACCGGTAAGTGTTCGTTTGGGGAGGTTTGGAGCAATGGTTCAAATTGGAGCACCGGATGACGAAGACAAAAAGTATGCAAGTCTTCAAGCGAATCAAAATATTGGTAATATAACCTTAGAGGAAGCTTTAGATTTGTTTCTTTTGCCAAAAGAATTGGGAGAATACGAAGGCGAAAAAGTAATTGTTTCCAATGGACGTTTTGGTCCTTATGTCAAGTTTGGTAGTGCTTATGTTTCTCTGCCAAAAGGTGAGGATCCTTTAGATGTAGATTTAAACAGAGCAATCGAACTGATAAAAGCAAAACAAAAAGCAGATGCACCCATAGCCGAGTACGAAGGTTTGCCGGTTCAAAAAGGTACAGGGCGTTTTGGTCCTTATATCAAATGGAACGGAATGTTTATCAATGTCAATAAAAAATATGATTTTGATAATTTATCCAATGATGATATCGTTGAACTGATAGAAACCAAAAAACAAAAAGAAATAGACAAGGTAATTCACAATTGGGAAGAAGAAGGAATACGAGTCGAAAAAGCAAGATGGGGTAGATTTAATATAATAAAAGGTAAGACAAAAATAGAATTACCTAAAACAACGGATGCTAAAGCGTTGACCCTAGAACAAGTAAAAGGTATTTTGGAAGAAAACGCACCGAAAAAGAAAAAAACAACAAAATCTAAAAAGAAAGTAGCCAAAAAATCCTAAGTTGTAGAAAATGGACATAAGCATATATTTTAATCCATTACCTGTGGATGTTGATTTTCCGCTCAATAGTTTAGGAAGTTTTACTCGGTTTTATACCGAAGCCTCTTTTCCTGATTTGGAAGGAGTGCAAATAGCGGTTGTAGGAGTAGAAGAAGGACGGGGTAGTCTAAATAATCAAGGCTGTGAACACGCACCGGATATCGTTCGTGATTATTTTTACGGATTGTATCACCATTCCGAAGAAATTCAAATAGCCGATTTGGGAAACATTCAAAAAGGAGCAACCAAAGAAGATACCTATTTTGCTCTGACTGAAGTTACCGAGTTTTTGGCAAAAAAAAACATACTGGCTTTAATCATTGGCGGAGGACAAGATTTAACCGTAGCCAATTACAAAGGGTACGAAAAATTAGAGCAAACAGTCAACCTAGCTGTAATCGATAACCGATTTAATATTGGAAAACCCGATATTCCTATGTCAGCGGGAGCTTACCTAAACAAAATTATACTGCATCAACCCAATTATTTGTTTAATGCAAGCGTGTTGGGATTTCAGACGTATTTTGTTTCGCCCCAAGACCGCCAATTGATGAATGACCTGTTTTTTGACGTCTATCGTTTAGGTGGAATTCAGCAAGACATAACTCGTGCAGAACCCATTGTTCGAAATGCCGATATAGTGAGTGTAGATGTTTCAGCTATTCGGAACGCCGATTTTAAAGCCAATGCAAATACCACCCCCAATGGTTTTTATGCCGAGCAAATCTGCCAAATTATGCGTTATGCAGGAATGAGCGACAAACTTACAAGTTTGGGTATATACGAATACAATCCCCAATTGGATACCAACAAAAAAATGTCCGCTCAACTCATAGCACAAATGTTGTGGTGTGTAGTCGATGGTTATGCAAACCGCAAAAAAGACTTCCCGATAGGGACAAAAGAAAATTACATAAAGTACCGCATACACATCGAAAATACCGAACACGAATTAGTGTTTTACAAAAGCGACAAATCCGAACGTTGGTGGATGGAAATTCCTTATCCTCCACACGAAAGAGTGCGTTTTGAGCGACATCATTTAGTACCGTGTAATTATCAAGACTATTTAGACGCAAGTAAAAATCACATTCCTGACCTTTGGTGGAAAACCTATCAAAAATTACAATATTGAGAAGTGTATTCGGGCGTTCCCATTACAGAATAAAAAAGTAGTTCCGTTGCACTACACCACTTTTTTAAACCGTAATGGTCGGGCTATCACTACTCACTCTTTTGTGTTGCATAAGTGCAACAACACAAAAGGAGTTCAAACACGCCGTTCTATCCCTAACGCAGAACAGGTGAGTGCACAGAAAACGGAGTTTAGTTTTCTTAGACGATGAAAAATTCTTTTGCATAGCACCAGCTATGGAAAATACTTTTGAAGAAGTATAAGGAAAATAAAACCGTTTTATTGTACTTAGATGTTCCGTATTAGGGATTCCAACTAACGTAAAAATATAACATTGATAATCAATCGATTATAAAACTGCCAATATTTTTACGTTAGCTCAAAAACTCAACTGTTTTTCACAGTCGCTTAATAATCCCTTACGCAACTAAAATGAAGCACATAAAAATAAATTTCATTAATATACTTATTTAAAACAATTCTAAATTAAGAATAGTGAAAGGAATATGTAACAAGGGTAACCTTTGTAAACAACAATTTTTTACTTTTGTTCCGTAATTTTGAAAAATAACTTTATGTCAAAAACGATTAAAATTCGTAAGGGGCTGGATATCCGTTTAATAGGGGAGGCAGACAAAGTAAAAGTAGATGCTCCCGTAGTGAAAACTTACGCGGTAAAACCTGCCGATTTTCACGGGTTAACTCCTAAGATGTTGAAAAAGGTTGGAGAGGAAGTAAAGGCCGGAACACCCATCTTTTTTGATAAATATCGAGATAAAATACAGTACGTTTCACCGGTAAGTGGAAAGGTAAAAGAAATAAAAAGAGGAGCGAAACGTCGAATATTAGAAGTAATAATCGAAGCAGATTCAACGATAGAATACGATGTAAAAGACGTAAAGCCTGTCAGTCAAATGTCCTCTGAGGAGGTAAAAGAAGTATTATTAGCTTCAGGTTTTTGGCCGATGATAAAAATGCGACCGGTAGATATTGTCGCAGATCCAAAAGACGAGCCAAAAGCAATCTTTATTTCCGGGTTCGATACACATCCTTTAGCACCTGATTACGATTTTCTTATTCATGGTCAAGATGAAGCGTTTCAGGCTGGAATGGAAGCTTTAAAGAAGCTAACAAAAGGCAAAGTTAATTTACAGCTAAAAGGAAATGCTGATAAAGCATTTACATCAGTAAAGGGAGTAGAAATAAATACGGTAACAGGTGTTCATCCTGCCGGTAATGTTGGTGTGCAAATTCATCATATTGATCCTATTAACAAGGGTGAAATAGTGTGGGTGGTTAACGCACAGGACGTTGCTATGATTGGACGTTATCTTACAACCGGAAAGTTTGATGCAACAAAATATGTAGCTTTAACAGGGTCGAGAGCTAAGAATAGAAAATATTTCAAGACAATAATAGGTGCTGAATTAACCGATTTGTTCAAGGAAAATGTAAATTTGGATAATACAAGAGTAATTTCCGGTAATCCGTTAACAGGCGTTAAAGTAGAACCGGAAGCAGGTTATCTGGGGTACTATGATTACCAATTAACCGCTTTGCCGGAAGGAAATAAACATAAGTTTTTCCTTACCGAAGGTTGGTTGAGCCTAGGATTTAATAAAATCTCGGCATCAAGAGCCTATCCTACATGGATGATGCCCAAATCAAAACGTTACGACATCGATACGAATCTAAATGGAGAAGAACGAGCGTTTGTAGTCTCAGAACAATATGAACAGGTGTTTCCTTTTGATATCTATCCGGTGCAGTTAATTAAATCGGTCATTATAAATGATATTGATAAAATGGAAAATTTAGGAATCTACGAAGTAGCTCCTGAAGATTTTGCCTTATGTGAGTTTGTTTGTACTTCTAAAATCGAATCTCAATCCATTATTAGAAAAGGATTAGATGTTATTTTAGAAGAATGTATGTAATCTATTTAAGAACCAAATAAGAAAGAAAGTGAAATTTTTAAGAAAGATATTTGATAATGCTCACGAAGCATTAAACAAATCGGAAAAAACCAAAAAGTATTTTCCCTTAGTTGATGCGATTGATACATTACTGTTTACTCCCAGTCATACAACTCAAAAAGGAGCTCACATCAGAGATGCTATTGATTTGAAACGAACAATGATGATTGTAATCATTGCGTTAATTCCGGCGTTATTGTTCGGAATGTATAATGTTGGCTATCAGCATTATTTAGCTATGGGAGATGCTAACCCTACTTTTGGAGAAACTTTTTTGCATGGGGCAATTAGAGTGTTGCCGTTGATTGTTATTTCCTATGCTGTTGGTTTAGGGATAGAGTTTCTTTTTGCTATCAAAAACGGTCATTCGGTACAAGAAGGGTTTTTGGTAACAGGAATGTTAATTCCTTTGATTATGCCAATTGATACACCACTTTGGATGGTTGCAGTAGGAACAGCTTTTGCCGTTGTAATAGGTAAAGAGGTTTTTGGTGGAACAGGTATGAATGTAATGAATGTGGCATTAACAGCTAGAGCGTTTTTGTTTTTTGCTTATCCAACTAAAATGTCAGGAAACGAAGTTTGGATTTCAGGATTAAAAGAAATGAAAACTGAAGGTTCTCTTGCCGATGGTATCACAGGAGCTACACCTTTAGGTGATTTAGCAGCAATAGGCAAAGAAGGAGCAACCTTTTCTAATCTTAACCAATTTTTGGAAGCAAAACACGGTTTGATGGATTTATTTTACGGATTCTATCCGGGTTCAGTAGGTGAAACCTCTGTTTTAGCAATTTTATTAGGTGCTTTTTTATTGTTGTTTACCGGAATAGGAAGTTGGAAAATCATGGTATCTTTCTTTACAGGAGGTTATTTAATGGCTTTGCTGTTCAATTTAGTTGGAGGAAGTGATTATTTAGAATTACCTGCTATTTACCAAATGATGTTAGGTGGATTTATGTTCGGTCTTGTTTTTATGGCAACTGACCCTGTTACGGCAGCACAAACAGGAACAGGTAAATTTATTTATGGTTTCTTAGGTGGAGCTATGGCAATACTTATTAGGGTGGTTAATCCTGCTTACCCTGAAGGAGTGATGTTGGCTATCTTGATAGCAAATGTTTTTGCTCCGTTGATAGATCATATGGTAATTAGTGCAAATATTAAACGAAGATTAAAAAGAGTTAAAACAGCATAGTCATGGCAATTAATAGAGATAGTAACGTATATACAATAAGCTTTGCTGCTATCATGGTAACGATAGTTGGTGGTGTGTTGGCTTTTTTGGCAACCGCTTTAAAGCCTGCTCAACAAGCAAACATAAGAAATGAAAAGATGCAAAATATTCTTCAAGCAACCGGCTTGAAGAAATATGATGGTATTTCAAGAGCGGAAGCAGGGGAGGAATTTAATAAGTGCGTTGTTAAAAGAATAACTTTAGATTACAATGGAAAGGAATTGGATGTAAAAACCAATCAAGATCCAATCGAAGGTGAACTAGACGCTTTTAATATTGATTTATTAAAAGAGTACAAAACAATCAAAAACAAGGAAGATAGACATTATCCTCTTTTTGTTTGTCAAGCTGACAGTCAGACTGTTTATGTTGTTCCAGTTCTTGGTAAAGGTCTTTGGGCTGCCGTTTGGGGATATATCGGTCTGAAAGACGATGGTGTTACAATAAACGGAGCTGTTTTTGACCATAAATCTGAAACACCGGGATTAGGAGCTGAAATTACTAAATATGCTTTTGAGAATCAATTTGTTGGTAAAACAATTGAAGAAAATGGAAAATACGCACCTATAAAAGTTGTTAAACCCGGTAAAAAGTTAGATAATCATAAAGTTGATGGTATTAGTGGTGGTACATTTACTAGTGTAGGTGTGCAAGAGATGTTGAATAGAACACAGGAAGTTTATTACAACTATTTTAAATCAAAAAAATAACCTTAGAAATAGTATAGAGATATGAGCGAAGAAGCAAAAAAAGAACCTTTATTTTCTAAGCAAAATAAAAAGTTAATTACCGACCCTTTAAACGATAATAACCCGGTAACAATTCAGGTATTAGGTATTTGTTCAGCGTTAGCGGTAACGGTACAGATGAGTAACGCAATCGTAATGTCTATTTCCGTTACAGCAGTGTTGATTTTTGGAAATGTTATCGTGTCTTCGATGCGTAATTTGATTCCAAGTAAGATTAGAATTATTGTGCAACTGGTTGTAGTTGCAGCTTTGGTAATTATAGTTGACCAAGTTCTAAAAGCGTATGTTTACGATGTGTCAAAACAATTGTCTGTGTTTGTTGGTTTGATTATTACTAACTGTATTATCATGGGACGTCTTGAAGCTTTTGCTTTAGGGAACAAGCCTTGGGCATCTGCTTTAGATGGTTTAGGAAATGGTTTAGGTTATGGTTTAGTTTTAGTCATTGTATCCTTTTTTAAAGAATTGCTTGGATCTGGGAAATTAATGGGGATTCCTGTTCTACCGGATTCATTTTATGAATTAGGATACATGAATAACGGATTAATGCTGTTACCTCCATCGTCATTGGTGATTGTTGCAATTTACATTTGGGTGCAAAAAAGTAGAAATCCTAGTTTGATAGAACACTAAAACTTTAATATTAAAACAGAAAGAAAATGGAATTAGTAAATTTATTTATAAGAAGTGCTTTTATCGATAATATGATATTTGCATTCTTCTTTGGAATGTGTTCATATTTGGCGGTGTCTAAAACCGTTAAAACGGCGGTTGGATTGGGAGCAGCAGTTATCTTTGTATTAACGGTAACTATTCCTGTCAATTACTTATTGGAAAATTATGTATTGAAAGAAGGAGCTCTTTCTTGGATGGGGGAAGAATTTGCAGATGTAGATTTAAGCTTTTTGAGCTTTATTATGTTTATCGCGGTTATTGCTTCAATTGTTCAATTGGTTGAAATGATAGTTGAAAAATTTTCTCCGGCTCTTTACGGTGCGTTAGGGATTTTCCTTCCTTTGATTGCTGTAAACTGTGCTATTATGGGAGGGGCTTTATTTATGCAGGAAAAACAATTCCCAACTATTGGACACGCTACTATTTATGGTTTAGGTTCCGGTGTAGGTTGGTTTATAGCTGTTGTCTTGATTGCTGCTATTAGAGAGAAAATTAGATATTCACATGTTCCCGCTCCTCTAAAAGGTGTAGGTATGGCTTTTATACTTACCGGATTAATGGGCTTAGCTTTCCTTGGGTTTATGGGATTTGAACTTTAAAATTATTATTGAGAAATACATTAAAATATTATGCAAGTTATAATTATATCGGTAGCAGTTTTTTTGATAGTTGTTCTATCTTTAACTGTATTACTATTGTTTGTGAAAGCTAAACTTTCTCCTTCCGGAAAAATAAAAATAGATATTAATCACGGAGAAAAAGTAGTCGAAGTGGATGGAGGAAATTCGTTATTGAGTACCTTAGGTTCTCAAGGGATATTTTTGCCTTCTGCTTGTGGTGGTGGTGGTACTTGTTTGCAATGTACTTGTTATGTGACTAAAGGTGGTGGAAGTATCTTACCAACGGAAGAACCTCATTTTTCCAGAAAAGAAATTGCTGCACATAAGCGTCTTGCTTGCCAAGTAAAGGTAAAGGAAGATATGGAAATTGAAGTAGCAGAGGAAGTTCTTGGAATTAAGGAATGGGAAGCTACAGTTGTTTCTAATTATAACGTGGCAACGTTTATAAAGGAATTTATTGTTGAGATTCCTGAAGACATGGATTACAAAGCAGGAGGTTATATTCAGATTAAGATTCCTCCTTGTACGGTTAATTATACTGATATTGATATTACTGCTCATCCTCAAGATCACCCGGGTGAACCTAATAAATTTAAAAAGGATTGGGATAAATTTAATTTATGGCCTTTGGTGATGAAAAATGATGAGGAGGTTGTTCGAGCATATTCTATGGCTTCATATCCTGAGGAAGGGCGACGAATTATGCTAAATGTTCGTATTGCTACACCTCCTTTCGATAGAGCTACGAATGGATGGATGAAGGTTAATCCGGGAGTTGCATCTTCTTATATCTTTAACTTGAAAGTTGGTGATAAAGCTATTATTTCCGGTCCTTATGGTGAGTTTTTTATTAATGAAGATTCTGATGCGGAAATGCTTTACATAGGTGGTGGTGCCGGAATGGCTCCTATGCGTTCTCATTTATTTGAGTTATTTCATACCATGAAAACAAATAGAAAAGTTTCGTATTGGTACGGAGGTCGTTCTAAAGCTGAGTTGTTCTACTTACATTATTTTAGAGATTTAGAAAAACAATTTCCTAATTTTAAATTTTATGTTGTTCTTTCTGATCCATTACCGGAAGAT
>JALWSJ010000439.1 GCA_026993705.1 Flavobacteriales bacterium | reverse complement strand
TCAATTAATCTTATTGCTTGCTTCCGAATCGTGTTTCTTGTTCGTGAATCTACACTTCTAAAATCTGTTTTTTCCATAGTTGCTAAGGTACGGATTTAACCTGAATAAATCTAATTATATTGCTGTTATGTTAATATAGTAATTTCAGGTAATGTACCACCATCATAAGTATGTTCTATACTTTGATATTTTATAGAGCCATTTGCCCTCCCTCCCTTTGGAGGGCAAAAGTTATATTGGAGATACCCGACCATTACGGTGTTAAACTATTTTTGCGTTCCAATGCAAAAATGGTTTTATGCTGTAATGGGAACGCCCAAATCATCTTAAAACTTATCTTTCTTTTCGATTTTTTTCCAACCTTCGGTTTTTAAGAGTTCGTCAAACAGGTTTTCGTATTGTACTAATTCTTTGGGATAACCGAAACGCTTGCGAACTTTTTTTCGTTTGCCGTCTATAACGATAGAGGTTTCTGTTGCCGGTAGGTCGGTGATGTTTTTGTTGTCGTAGTTGTCGTCCATTTGCATATAGTTGATTGCTTTTGCTTTTTGGACGAAGCGGTACATATGTTCTTTGCTAATGTGTTGGGTGTATGTTCCTATTTTGTCGATGAAGTTTTTGCCTTTCAAGATTACGGTGCCGTTGTTGTAAATTTTCATGGTGTAAACAGGGCATTGACCGAAACATGCTCCTCTTCTGATAGATGCGAACAATGAGTCGCCTTTTGCGATATTTTTAAATTGGTAGTCGATGGTTTTTGTTGTTTTTTGAGTTGCTTGGTTGGTTGTGGCGGTTTCTTTGTGCGGGTGGCAAGAGAATAAACTCATGGCAAAGAATATGCTGATAATACAAGTTAGTGTTTTCATGTGATTATAGTTTTTCCAAGATGAATTTTGTCATTAAATTGTAGAGGTGTAAACGTGCGTTTCCTCCGTATATGCTGTGGTCTCTATTGGGATATACCATTAAGTCGAAAGGTTTGTTTGCCGAAATGAGTTTGTCTGCCATTTCCATGGTGTTTTGAAAATGGACGTTATCATCGGCTGAACCGTGTACCAAGAGATAATTTCCTTTTAGTTTATCGACATGATTGATAGGCGAATTGATGTCGTAATTCTCTCCGTTTTCTTGTGGGGTACGCATAAAACGTTCGGTGTAAATATTGTCGTAATATCTCCAGTTGGTAACTGGGGCAACGGCGATGGCACTTTTGAAAACATCTGCTCCTTTGGTGATGCAAAGCGATGACATATAGCCACCATAACTCCAACCAAATATACCGATTCTGTTTTTGTCAATATAAGGCATTGCTCCTAGTTTTTTTGCTGCTGCGATTTGGTCTTGGGTTTCGTATTTTCCTAATTGTAGATAGGTAGAATGTTTAAAGTCTCGACCTCGATAGCCTGTTCCTCTTGCATCCACCGATACCACAATGTAACCTTGTTGTGCTAGTGATTGAAACCAAAAGTAATTGCTATATCCCCACGAGTCGTTTACGGTGTTGATACCAGGTCCTCCGTAAACAAACATAAAGAGAGGATATTCTTTGTGTTCATCAAAGTTAGAAGGTTTTATCATCCAAGCGTTTAACTCAGTTCCTTCGTTGTTTTTGATTTTAAAAAATGTTTTGGGGCTGATGTCGTAGTTTTCTAATCGTTTTTTTAATGCTTGATTGTCTTCTAAGGTAGCTGCTATCTCTTTATTCTCCTCCTTGTTAACGGTTACAGTAAAAGGAGTGTTTGCATCGGAATGATGAAGAATGTAGTAGTCAAACGTATTGCTAAATTCTGCATAGCTTGTTCCGCTTTTTAAAGAGAGTGTTTTTTCTTTTTTGGTTTTAAGATTGATGCTATAAATTTCGCGTTGGGTAGGAGAGAGGTGGGCGGCTTGAAAGTATATTTTTCCTTTTTCTTCGCTAATTCCATAAACTTCGGTTACTTCCCATTCGCCTTTGGTGATTTGTTCTTCTTTTCCTGTTTTTGCATTGATTTTATAGATGTGATTATACCCGCCTTTTTCGCTTGTCCAAAGAAAGTTTACTCCGTCTTTCAGGAAGGTTAAATTATCGGTAATATCGATGTAGGTTTTGGATACTTCGGCATAGATAACTTTGGTTTCTATTCCTTGTTTAAAGTTTCTGTGAGGGAAGAAGGTGCCACTCCATAGTTCGAGTTCGTTTTGCAATCGGTTAAGTTTTTGAACAGTTAAGGTGTGGTCTGACGCCCATTTGATTCGAGGAATGTAGATGTTGGTTTCTTCTCCAACAAAGAAAGGGGTGCTTCTTTGGTATTCAAATTCATATACTTGAATGGTAACTAGTGAATTTTTTTCACCTGCTTTTGGGTATTTGAATTTATAAATGCTTGGGTAAAGGCTACCGTAATATTCCATTTGATATTCTTTTACTTCACTTTCGTCAAATTTGTAGTAGGCGATTTTACTTCCGTCGGGAGACCATTGAAATCCTTTGTCGAAACTAAATTCCTCTTCATACACCCAATCGGTTGCACCGTTGATGATGTTGTTGTATTCTCCGTCTTCTGTAATTTGAATTTCTTGGTTGTTGGTAAAGTCTTTTACAAATAGGTTGTTGTTGCGAACAAAGGCTACCTTGTCTTCGGTTGGTGAAAATTCGGCTAAG
>JALWSJ010000438.1 GCA_026993705.1 Flavobacteriales bacterium | reverse complement strand
GAAACTCCTCAAAGAAAACAAAGTTATTTTCTTTGAGGAATTTCAAAATTTTATCGATTGGAACAAAACGTTAGGGCTAACAAATATCGCTATTGAAATTGACGCAAATAGTTGTTATACCGACAAATACAAATTCCCTAGAAATTGTAATCTAATTTTAGGAAACGAACGAACGGGGCTTAGTAAGTCAATTTTAACCCATTGCGACCAAATTGTTACGATTCCGCAAACTGGAAGCATTGGTAGTTTAAATGTGGCTGTTTCCGCATCAATTCTTTTTTATGAATGGCATCGACAAAACGGAAATCATATCAACAATATAACAGGAAATAAATTTACTTCCTATTAAAAATCATCATCTTCTTCTTCTAATAAGTCCATTTTTGACTCAGGGGCTAGAGAAGAAAATACCTCTACAACGATATCTTTCTTTTTGGTATGGTAATTATATTTATAAAATTCCAAAACCTCATCAAGGTCTATTGATTCTTCAATTACTTCGTTTACAGTAGTTTTATACCCCGCTGTGCCTAAATCTTCCAATTCGGGGTACTTTTCTTCTAAATATTCGCGTAAATTGACGTACCCTTCTAAATCTTCGGTTTCTCTTTCTTTTCCTGTTATTTTAGCAATCTTTCCCCAATAAATAAACTCTACAGGAAACTTTTTTAGTCTAATATAATCCCTTTTCTTTTTTGCCATATTGTTATCAATATTATTTCTTGAAATTGTTTATACATTAAATATTCATTTATATTTTTAAAATACTAGCCCAAAGATAATTATTTAAAGTCAAAAACAGTTATTCAGGCGTAGGTTTCCAACAGATACTAAATTTTAGACTACCAACACGACTTCAACTTTCCATACATACCACATGTTAATGAGGTAATTTATCTCTAAAATAGCCATAAGTAAAGGTTCCTAGCAAGGCTGAAAATAAAAAAACAATAAACACAGAGTAGCCAGTGCCAATCAAAATATACAAAGGACCTGGACACACTCCTCCCATTCCCCAACCTAAACCAAAAATTAAACCGCCTAGAAAATAGTTTGTAAAACCTTTTCTTTTTTCCGGTATTTCTATTTTAGCTTTCTTGTACCCTTTTAGTATCCCCCGCTTAAACAACTGTACCAAAATCATCCCAGACAATACGGCAGAACCAATAATTCCATACATGTGGAAAGATTGGAATTTAAACATCTCATAAATACGAAACCAACTCAATGCTTCGGATTTGTACATAATTATACCAAACAGAAAACCAATCACCAAGTATTTTGTAAACCTTAACACAGCCATCACAAATTCATTAAATAGGGTAAAATAAAATGTACCATTATCAATCCACCAGTAAAAAAACCAATTACAGCATATAAAGAAGGAAGTTGAAAATTAGACAAACCCGATATGGCATGTCCTGATGTGCAACCACCAGCATAACGTGTTCCAAAACCTACCAAAAAGCCACCAACGACAATAAAGATAAAACCTTGTAATGTAAACAAATTTTCCCAATTAAAAATAGACTCTGGAATCAATGGCACTTCTCCTTTGGTAACGTGAATATTAATTTCATCCAACGATTTAATGGTTTCGTCTGAAATTCCTATATTTTGATTAGGGTCAATATAATGACTAAATGTAAAGCCACCAATCATTGCTCCCAAGGCAACTACCAAGTTCCAAATTTCTTTTTTCCAATCAAATCTAAAAAACTCAGAAAATCTACCTGCTCCCATCGAACAAAGCGTCCGCAAATTGGAACTCATTCCGAATGATTTTCCGAAAAACAAAAGCAGATACATCGTAAATGCTATCATAATGCCTGAAAACCACCACGGCCAAGGAATTAAAAGTATTTCTTTCAACATAGATTAGTATTTATACAGCCAACAAAGCTAATAAAAATATGAAACGAAAAAAGCCGAGTATTACTACTCGGCTTCTAACAAAAATAAAACACTACTATATTGAAAAAAATGCTCTACCTCAACTTTGAGTTTAAGCTTGTCCAAGGACCACCGTTATACGCCTCAATATCGTTTTGCTTTAAGATAGATGTGGCTTGACCACTTCTAGCACCACTTCTGCAAACCGCTATCACAGCTTTGTTTTTCTTTTTGATATCTTTAACCTTTCCTCCTATCTTATCCAACGGAATATTAATCGAACCTTTATAATGCCCTTGTTTGTACTCCATCGGCGTACGCACATCAATTATAACAGCTCCGTTCGAGTAAATTTCTTTTAAATCTACCTTTGATTTTAATCCTAATAACTCTAATAATCCCATATCTGCTTTTCTTGGTTAAAAACTTCTCTGCAAATGTATAGGGATTATGCTTACCGCACAGTAACATTGGTTACTTTGATGTTTTTGGGCGTTCCCCTCATTTGCAAAAACAAGATTTCGCTCACGCGAAACAATGTTTTAGCAAATGAGGGGCGGGCTATCACTACTCGCTTTTTTTGCTTGCAAACAGCAAGCAAGCAAAAAAGAGCTCAAACACGCCGTTCTATCCCTAACGTGTGTAAAAATGAATGCTAAGAGAATGAGTTTTAAATACTGGACACGAATTAAAAACATCAACAACCTTCCCAATCCAACTCTGGATAACGAGATTTTAATTGTTCTATTTTT
>JALWSJ010000437.1 GCA_026993705.1 Flavobacteriales bacterium | reverse complement strand
CAATATGGCATTTTTAGAAGCGAGAAGCGAGAAGCGAGAAGCGAGAAGCGAGAAGCGAGAAGCGAGAAGCGAGAAGCGAGAAGCGAGAAGCGAGAATTAAGAGATTAAATTTTTTTTCTTTTATTTTCAATTCTCAAATTAATTCTAAACGAGCGATAAGTCCTGTTGTTTCATTAGCCTTGCTTTTAGTTGTAACTGTAAGTGCTGCTGTTGTATTTCAAAATTGGTATCAAACATTTCAGTCAGATATATTTTCAAATATTGAAACTCAAGTAAATTCTAATTCAGTAAATGCTGAATTATTATATGGTGATAAATTATATGTAAAGAATTCTAATTCTATTCTAATTAAATTAACCCAATTAAAAATTGATAATAGGGTTTGTTTAAATACAAGTTTCAATTTATCTGGTAATGATGTTAGTAGTATAAATTTAGGTACATGTTTAGTTGGTGAGAATTTAGGTCCAAAGGATGTTGTTTTGGTAACAAAGCAAGGAGTTTTTTCAAAGATTTTGCTTTTAAGATCTCAGGTTTTTGGTAATATTAGTGTTGTTTTTAAAAATTCAGGGACATGTGATTTTGGATATTCAAGAGTTTATGGTTTAGAGCAAGTAAGTAATTCTCATGCAGAGATTGGAAGTGCTTCAAATTATACTTATAGTTTTTGTATCAAGCATAATAGTTATGTTTTGGGAACTAATTGTTCAGCGAGTAATCATGTTAGATTATTTTATTTAGATGATGTAAGTAATGCACATGGATATAGCACAAATACTTCTCCTTATGAATCTAATTGGTATCCAATTTGTATAAGTAGCAGCGGAGGAACTCTTTCTTCTCAAATCTCAAACTCAGACCCTTCAGATGGTAGTGTGTGTATAGGAAGTTTTGATAGTGATGGTGATGATGTTATTGGTCATCATATGGGCGACTGCTCAGCATATGGTAAGAGAGTGTGGTTAAAAATTGACTGAAGTCAATTTTTACGTGGGAAAAACTTTTGTAAAAAGTTTTTTTGCGAGAGTTGGTATATGGGAAAATTAAAAATGGATGAAATTCAAGAAATAAAAAAAGAATTGAAAGAAATGAAACAAAATCAAAATAAATCAAGAAGGTTTTGGATTTTAGTAATGTCAGTATTAATAATATTTGGTGGTGTTTTTGCTGGAAGTCATTATGCAAGTCAAATCTTGACTGGAACATTTTTAGGAAACTATACATTTAATTCCTCTGTAAGTTTTTCAGAGCAACCAAGTATAAAACAGAGTTATTATTATTTACCAAAGAATTCTCAGTTTCAAGTTGATTTAGCCAATTCAAACTGTGTTGATAATGGAGCAAATTATAAATGTACTTATGAACCAGATTTAAATGGTGATGGTTGTCCAGATGATATGGCAAGAGTTGGTGGGGTTTGTGTGGATAAATACGAAGCGAGTTATAATTGTAGTATAAATGCATCGCAGACAACATATAAACATCAAAATATTACATCAAATCCTACTTATGGAGCATATTTACCTCAAACAAATCAGATGGTATGTAAAGCCATTTCAGAGCAGGGCAGAAAACCATATGTAAAAATAACTCAGTATGATTCAATTACTTCTTGTTTACTTGCTGGAAAAAGATTAATTTCTAATCGTGAATGGCAGATGGCTGCAAGAGGAACACCAGATGAGCCAAGCACTGCAGATTCATCTCAAACATGTAATGTAAATCATGCTCCAGATTATAGTGCAAATGGTTGTTTAAGAGCTGACGAGGGGGTTGGGTTGTTAACTGCAGGAAATAATTGGGATGTTTGTTTAACTGGAACTATGAGCACATGTAAAAGTGATTTAGGAATTTATGATATTGTTGGTAATGTTTGGGAATGGACAAGTGATATAGGTCAGGCAGGACCCGATAATGGTGTTTCTAATGGCTATTATACAAATACAGGGCATCCTACTGGTCCATATGGTGCTGATGGAACTTGGAATATAGCTGGAGTAGCTTATGGGAGAGATAATGATCAAAGTGCATGGTTTACTGGTCAACCGGCTGCGTTTCTTCGTGGTGGCGGTTGGGACGATGGGGCTAATGCCGGTGTTTTTGCGCTGGATTTGGACGGTGGTCCGTCCTATTGGGATTGGGGCATTGGGTTTCGTTGCTCAAGTGAGCCAACGAACTAAGAGCAATTCTTGAAAATGGATTGCTGGGTTCATGGTTCTCTGGCTGGCTGGGTGGCGGCTAAATGTCGCCACGAAATTCTTTTCTAAGAATTTTTGAAAAGGATTTAAAAATAGATATATAAAAATAGACGAATGGGGGAAAATAAAAAACATAAAAGTCATTTGAGTATTTTTGATTTGCCTATTTATAGGGATTATCATAATGATTTTTTGATGTTAATTAAAGAACTTGATAAGCTTTTGAAAAATGAGAATATTTCTCATAAAAAATTAATTGAAAATGCATATGAGAATATAATTGAAGTATATCCTGTTTTAAATTCTGGCTATAATTATTGGCATAGTAAAGGAAAATTACAACTTTATAATAAAGTAAGAATTTTACTTTCTAAGTTAGAAATGCAAGTAAGTTTGCTTGAAGATTTAAATTTAATAAAACTTAATTCTTATGAATTTATATTCAAT
>JALWSJ010000436.1 GCA_026993705.1 Flavobacteriales bacterium | reverse complement strand
GTTTAAGACTTGAAATATTAGAAAATCACAAACCGATTTTAGGGAAAATAGGCAAAAAAATGCCTGCCCGAAAAGTGCGAATACACCTCATTTTGAGAACAAAAAAGGAGAAAGGAAACTATTACCCCTTTGGGATGGGAATGGCTAGCAGAAGTGGGAATAATGGAAACTACCGTTATGGCTTTCAAGGTCAAGAAAAAGACGATGAGATAAAGGGGGAAGGAAACAGCATAAACTATAAGTACAGAATGCACGACCCGAGGTTGGGGAGGTTCTTTGCGATGGATCCTTTGACTGCTAAATATCCTTTTTACAGTCCGTATGCTTTTAGCGGGAATAGGGTTTTAGATGCTATTGAGTTAGAAGGAGCAGAACCATTTAGGCTTGATAAAAAAAAGAAAAATTCTTTTTGGTCTTTTGATGATTATTTAAATGTTACTCCTGTATTTAATAATAGTAAACCTGAATTAAAAACTTCTCCACCTGCAGAATTTAATGTTGAAGAATTATTGAAGACTTATTTTTTTTCGCATGATTATGTTGCTGATGCTCTAAAAGTAGTAATGTCTGTAATTATTGATTTACCAGATTTACCTGACGTAAAGTTAGAACCAGATAACGGAATAGATAACGAAAAGAATGCAAAACCCTATAACTTTTCTCCAGGAATAGGAAATGGGCCTATAGTTAACTCAAAGACAAAGGAGAATATTGAAGTACAAGTCAAGTCAAATCGAAAATCTAAATCTGAAATAAGTTATTCATATTTGGCAGGAACACATGTTTATAAAAAGAAAGGAAATCCAAATGCAGGAGACTCTACATTTATCTATGATGATGATGGTACCCTTATGTGGCAAAACGATTTAAATGGTGATAAAAATAAAATGTCAAGGGAAGATAGTCTTATAATAGAAGATTTTTGAAATAGTAATGAAACTACATAACAAAATATTAAAGTTTGTTTTACCATTAGTAATATCCTATTCAAGTTTAATAAGTTGTAAATACTCAAATAAAAGAGATAATTATAAATTAAGTGATATCAATAATAGTAAATCTAATGAAATAGTTAGTAAATTATTTTTTGACAGTATTACAGGGAGATTAATGGCTAAATTTAAAACTGTTAATGATACTATTGTTGTAGGGCAAATAAAAGAGTATAAATATCATCCTAATGGTGTCTTATATAAGGATATTACTTTTGATAGCACGTGGACTGAAATAATTGGGTATGTAAGTGAGTATGATAGTTTTGGTTCTTTGTACAAGAGAAAATCTTATTGGTACTCTAAGGGGTTTAATAGGAATCTGCTAAATGATTATATAGTATATGATAACGATGGAAATATAAATAAAAATAAAAGTGAATACGTGGAGATTATACCTGATTATGATACAATAAAAGGGATAAAAAAAATTGAAAGGAAATTTTCTGTATTTTTTGCAAATAGTAAAATAGAATCGATAGATTTATACTTTGATACAATCTTAAGTATAAAAAAACATTACAAATTATTATTAAGTACAGATAAGTATAGAGATGTTAGTTTTTCACTTCCTTCATCTTTTTTTTATGGTTTGTCTGAGTTTTATTTAACCTTTAAAATACGATTTTTTGACTATGACGACAATAAAATATATACACGTATAATTTGGAAAAGGTTTTTTGTTAAGAAATAATCAGCTCAGCTATCCTTACGCTCAAAATAGAAAAATCCTTGAACCACCAATACTTTAACAATTAAATCTAGGTATTATTAAACCTTAAAACAAACAAAAGGAATTTCACACCTCCCCCCCCACAGGAAAAGTTGTATTCTCTACATTCTCATTCGTGCCTCTTTCTCATTTCGTTCATGGGTAGCTAACCTTTCTTTTTTTAGCTTTATTTAACGCCTACGGCAGTATGGTAAAAAAAACAAACCGCTACCAGTAATTTTTGCTCGCCTGCGTATCGGTCTTATAAAGTAGGTACGTTGTTGGCACAACTTTACACCTACTATAAGCCCTCAACTCGCAGTCTATGCTCGCATAGTTCTTCGTTCGCCATCGGCTGTCGCCTACTCACTACGGCCCAAGGCTGTTTTTCCTTTTCCTCACGCACGTAACTTGGTTTTATCTTATGGGAACTTTTGTAAATCAAAAGCTATGCAGGTTTAGTGCTATGTAGAACTGTATCACGTAGCTTTTGAAACACACAACAAACAAAAGATACACACAAGCCACCGCACAAATCAAATATCTTTTGCTTGTTGTGTGTCTTTATATTTGGTTTGAGCTTTCCAAAGAAAAACAAAGTGATTTTAATCGCTTTGTTTTTCTTTGGAGATAGAAGCCCCTACGGCGTTGAATGAGTAGTTGCAAGCAACGTAAACACGAATAGAAAACGTAAACTGGTTCTTGCAAGGTGTGTACTAAATATGAGCGTGTGTGAGCTGTGCGGATATTTAACATAACGTTCTTATATGGCTTTAGTTTATATAAGACCTCGTTATGTTACTTAGCTTTGGAGTATATTTTTTTTGTAACTATTCAGCCTGATTAGAATCCAGCATAGCTAGTAAAATAATGTTTTCGAATATTGAAGCAGAATTTTTAATTGAAGTGTCAACAACCGACCTCAATATTGCATAGGCTTTATGTCCT
>JALWSJ010000435.1 GCA_026993705.1 Flavobacteriales bacterium | reverse complement strand
GTCCTATTGTAAGCAATATATATATCATCTGTTTTTTACAATTATTAGTTTATCTCCTCCGTAATTTTCCGTTTGAAAATCACGAACAGCAATTTGTGGGGCTTTCAAGCCTCCGTTAAAAAAGGTATCCCCAATATAAATTCTAGACTCATCCCAAACACCCTCATCCAAAAAGTGTTGCAGAGTTGTTCTCCCCCCTTCCACCAACACCGAAAATAGTTCCCACCCATACAGCCAAGTCATCATTTCTTGTAATAATTCAATAAACGGTAACTTTACATACATTAACTTCCCTTTCTGTTCTGTTTTATGTTGATTAAAAACATACGTTAGCACCTCACCATTCATCACGTGATATGATTCTGAAATCTCTAAATTTTTATCAATCACCAATCGAATTGGATTTCTCCCCAAGAGTGTACGAACCGTCAACTTCGGATTATCATTCAAAACCGTATTCTTTCCCACCAAAATAGCCATTTCCTCACTCCTCCATGTATCTGTAAGTTGTTTCGTTGCCGGAGATGTTATCCAATTTACGCCTTGCTCACCGTTCATCCGGTCTCTATCCATAAAACCGTCTAAGGTCTGTGCCCACTTCAATACGATATAAGGTCTTTTCTTTTTATGAAACGTGAAAAAGCGTTTATTTAACTCTAAACACTCATCTTCCAACACGCCCAAAACTACCTCTATACCAGCTTTTCTTAATTTTTCAATACCTTTTCCCGCTACTTCAGCATAAGGATCAACACAACCAATAACAACTTTAGGGATTTTCTTCTCAATTATTAAATTACTGCACGGCGGAGTTTTCCCAAAATGAGCACAAGGTTCTAAAGAAACATAAAGCGTTGATTTTTTTAACCTTTCATCATCATTGACTGCGTTAATGGCATTTACTTCCGCATGTGCTTCACCATATTTTCTATGATATCCCTCTCCTATTATTTTTCCCTCATATACAATCACACACCCCACCATCGGATTGGGTGCTACATGAGCAAAACCTTTTTTTGCTAAGTCAATACAGCGTTTTATATATCTTTCGTTTGCTTCCATATTTCTTACAACGGACGAAGATAAGGATAATGGCAAACATTTCTCCATAAAAAAACCGCAAACCGACAGAACTGCCAATTTACGGTTATAAACTTTATTGCAACGAACTAATCAATCACCACTTCGCATCTGGATACTTATTATTCAAATATTGCATCTCCGTTAAAATATACCCCATATAATCCGTATGAAAACCATCTTTTCCATACTGCAATGAAAACTTAGGAAAATCAGGCATCTCCAAAGTAGCTTCATCAAACACCTCTTTTACCTTATCTTTCCATTCCAAATGAACCTTAGCCAAATCAACCGCAATTCCTTGCTCCAATAATTCCTTATCCACTTCATTCATATAAAACAATTCATCAGTGTACATCCACAAATGATTGATTGCTTTTTGTAACCTCTCATGGCTTTCTTCAGTCCCATCTCCCAATCGATACATCCATTGCGTACTTCTTCTCAAATGGTACGTTACTTCTTTCAGCGACTTTTTTGCCAAAGCACTAAACGTTTCATCTTTACTTTCGCACAATGCCTCTAGAAAATAATACTGAAAGACATCAAACAAAAACTGACGAGCCATTATATACGCAAAATCCTCATTCGGATATTCTACCAACTGTACGTTATAATACTCATGTTCCGCTCGCTTAAAAGCTAAATCATCTGCCGTAGTTCCATCTGCCAACAATTCCGCCGTATATTTATACAAAGACTCCGCAAAACCAATATGATCCAAGCCAACATTTGTAATCGCCAAATCTTCCTCTAAAAAAGGACCATTACTCGAATATTCTGCCAATCGACTACCTAAAATCCAGCTAGAATCCGCCATTCTCAGGCTATATTTTTCTAAATTATTCATCTCTATTATATTAACTTTCAATAAGATCTACTATTAAATATGTTTCGCACCATCAGGCATCACATAAAACGTTGGATGTCTATAAGGTTTATCATCCGACGGGTCAAAAAACGACTCCGCATCTTCGGGTTGACTAGCCACAATACACTCCGTTTTCACCACCCACAAAGCCGTTCCTTCCGATCTTCTCGTATATAAATCCCTCGCATTTTCCAACGCCATTTCCTTATCAAAAGCATGTACAGAACCAGCGTGTCTAAAAGGTTTCCCCGCCTTAGATTGCACAAAAACTTCCCAAACACTTCCTTGACTATCTTTACTCATTTTTATTATGTTTTTTATTTTTTATTAATTCGTTTATCATATTGCTTTGGGCGTTCCCATTACAGCATAAAAAAGCAATTTCGTTGCACTACATTACTTTTTAACACTGTAATGGTCGGGCTATCACTACTCACTCTTTTGGTTTGCATATATGCAACAAACCAAAAGGAGTTCAAACACGCCGTTCTATCCCTAACGCAATTAAATAATCGCTTCAAAATACAATTATCCGACAGCTTCAACCGCTTTTTTCTCAGCATAAGCAGCAGCAGCTTCTCTCACCCACGCACCTTCATCATGTGCTTTCTTATGATGTTTCAAACGTTTTGTATTACAAGGACCATAACCTTTTATAACATTCCAAAACTCTTCCCAATCAATATCCGAAGTCTTGTACGAACCATTCGGTAATAGCTCTACGTTATCATCAGGTATTTTTAGACCTATCAACTCAGCTTGAGGAATCGTCTTGTCAATAAACTGTTGACGTAAATCATCATTCGTTTCCAATTTTATACCCCATTTCATAGAATCTTTTGAGTGTGCAGAATCCGAATCATGCGGACCAAACATCATCAAAGAAGGCCACCACCATCTATTTAACGCATCTTGAGCCATTTCCCGTTGCTCCTTTGTTCCA
Organism: Flavobacteriales bacterium; assembly: GCA_026993705.1. Classification (GTDB taxonomy): domain Bacteria; phylum Bacteroidota; class Bacteroidia; order Flavobacteriales_D; family Parvicellaceae; genus S010-51. The sequence continues at coordinate 7,619 of JALWSJ010000435.1, read as the reverse complement.
TTCGCCAAGTGAGCCATAATCTCATAGCCCTGACGTTGATGAAAACTTTCTTCTTTACAAATCCTAATCATCGCCCTAGAATAAGGACCATAAGACGTACGTTGCAAAGAAACCTGATTGACAATCGCTGCACCATCAACCAACCAACCGATAGCTCCCATATCCGCCCACGTAAGAGAAGGATAATTAAATACACTGGCATATTTTGCCTTTCCTTCGTGTAGCCATTGTATAAATTGGTCACGAGAAACGCCCAACGTTTCAGCAGCACAATACAAATACAATCCATGCCCACCTTCATCCTGAATCTTCGCCATCAAAATCTTTTTTGCACGCAAACTAGGAGCTCTTGTCAACCAATTGCCTTCAGGTTGCATACCAATTACTTCCGAATGGGCGTGTTGAGAAATCTGACGAATTAAATTCTGTCTGTATTTCTCCGGCATCCAATCTTTAGGTTCTATTTTTATTCCGGCATCTATCTTCGCCTGGAACTCTTCCATGTTCTTTTGATCTTCCATAAAACTCTGTCTTTAATGTACGCGTTTAGGCAATTCTTTCAATATTTCATATTCTTTTAAATTGGTAATTCCCCAACTCTTTAACTCTTCTTCTGTCCATAAGTCAGGAAAGAAAATTCGCCTTTGATACTTTGGATGCATATACTTTCTCCAATCACTTCCTCCCGTAGCTTCAGCTTCTTCATCTCCACTACCCAAATACTTCCCTGCCGCATCATAATGAGCCATCACCCAACTGATATTTACCGTCCAATCATAATGACGCATGGCATTAATTAAGTCCAAATCGTTTTTTACCTCAGTTGGCAACAACTTAAATTTTGCCCAAAGATTTGTTTGATTGTATTTACGCATCGCTCGTAATAGTTTCACCTTATACTTTTCTTCAAAAAAGTGCAACATAGGTGATTTCTTATCAGAATTTGGTACTTTACCTGCTGCCTGCCAATACAAATACTCAAACGCATATTCAAAAGGCGTATTTCTATCGATAATATTTCTAAAACGATAATCAATCAAATTAATTAACTCCGTAGAAGATACTTCTATCATTCTGTACTGAGCACTTTGAAAACCACTAGCTGGTGTAAGCGTGTTTCTAAACTTCATATATTGATCAATGTCCATACCATCTCCCATAATATCAAAGGACTTGGAAAGCATATCAAAATAACGGCTGATTCGCGTCAAATGTTTTACGAACTTTTCAACAGTAATATTCTCCTCATCGGCTACTTGGTCAATCTCCCAAAGAATCATTTTAAACAACAATTCATTGATTTGGTGATACATAATAAACACCATCTCATCGGGCTGATCCGTACGCTGTATTTGCAGTCCCAACAAAGCATCGGTTTGTACATAGTCCCAATATTTGATAGGGTTTCCATGAAGCAATCCCTCTAACATCACATCGGGATTAATACCTATACTATTGTACTTTTCGTCTATTTTCTTTAATAACTCTTTTCGGTTCATATTCTTGTCATTGTTAAAAAACACATTTACAACGTTCCTCTTCTCGCTTGTTCAGCTTCTATGGATTCAAATAAAGCTTTAAAATTACCTTTTCCGAAAGATTGAGCTCCTTTTCTTTGAATAATTTCAAAAAACAAGGTCGGTCGGTCAGTTAAAGGTTTAGTGAATATTTGTAATAAATACCCTTCGTCATCTCTATCGACCATTATTCCGTGTTTCTTCAACAACTCCATATCTTCCGCTATCTCTCCTACTCTATCTCCTACTGTATCATAGTAAGTTCCCGGAACATACAAAAACTCTATCCCTCGTTTTTTCATTTCACTTACCGTAAACACAATATCATCCGTTGCCACAGCGATATGTTGCACACCTGCACTCCCGTAAAAATCCAAGTATTCTTCTATTTGAGATTTCTTTTTTCCTTCAGCAGGTTCATTAATCGGAAACTTTATACGCCCGTTTCCATTGGTCATCACCTTACTCATTAACGCCGTATATTCCGTAGAAATATCTTTATCATCGAATGAAATCAGTTGTGCAAACCCCATCACTTCTCTGTAAAATTGTCCCCAAACATTCATTTGTCCCCAATCTACATTTCCTACCATATGGTCAATATACTTTAATCCCACCGGTGAAGGGTTATAATGCGATTCCCATTTTTCATACCCAGGAAGAAATACTCCGTTGTAATTTTTTCGTTCTACAAATACATGAACCGTATCTCCATACGTATGAATCCCCGCACGAACGACCTCGCCTTCTTCATCTTTTTCTACACGAGGTTCAAAATAAGATTTTGCTCCTCTTTTGGTTGTTTCTTCCCAAGCTTTTTTAGCATCCTCTACCCAAAGAGCAACCACTTTTACACCATCACCATGCTTAACGATATGTTCTATCATTTCTTCATTATTACCACTTGGCATGGGACTGGTAAGCACTATTCTTATTTTCCCTTGCACCAACACATAAGAAGTTCTATCGGTTACACCTGTTTCTAAACCTGCATAAGCTAACGATTGAAAACCTAAAGCGGTTTTATAAAAGTGAGCCGCTTGTTTAGCGTTTCCTACATAAAACTCCACATAATCCGTTCCCATTATGGGTAAAAAATCATCTGCTTCAGGAAAAATTTTCTCTAATCCATATTCAAAATTATCTACATTTTTTAAATCTGCCATTTTATTATATTTTTTGAAGTGGTTTTTAATCTGTTATCCAGCTTTTGTAATAATCCTCAACTTGTAAATTCATTGCCTCTTCCGTAATCATTACAGGAGAAAATGGATCTATCATAACCGCCAATTCTTCCGTAAACTTTTTACCTATCGAACGTTCTATAGCTCCCGGGTGAGGCCCATGAGGAATACCTCCCGGATGTAAAGTAATCTGTCCTTTTTGTATATTATTTCTACTCATAAAATCCCCATCTACATAATACAATATTTCTTCCGAATCTATATTACTATGATGATAAGGTGCTGGTATTGATTTTGGATGATAGTCATACATTCTCGGCACAAATGAACAAACTACAAAACCTTGTGCTTCCCATTGTTGATGAATGGGTGGCGGAAGATGTATTCTTCCCGTTATCGGTTCAAAGTCAAAGATTGAAAAAGCATAAGGATAGTTGTATCCGTCCCACCCTACTACATCAAATGGGTGGTTAGCGTGTGTATATTCCCAAAGCACGTCTTGTTTTTTCGATAAGATTTTAAACGTCCCTTTTTCGTCGTGCGTTGTTAAGTTTTTCGGCAACCTAAAATCCCGTTCACAAAAGGGCGAGCTTTCTAAAAATTGTCCATAGTTATTTCTGTACCTTGCCGGTGTGGTAATAGGCGACGAAGATTCTATAAACAACATGCGATTATCTTCGGTATCGAAATCTATTTGGTAAGTTGTTCCTCTTGGGATTATCAAATAATCTCCATAAGAAAAATCAAGTTCTCCGTACATGGTTTTTAGTTTACCTGAACCAACGTGAATGAATAACATTTCATCGGAATCACTATTGCGATAAAAATAATCTTTAGAAAAAGATTTGGGAGCTGCCAAACCAATTTTTAAATCATTGTTTACAAATAATGTTTTTCTACTCTCCAAATAATCTTCTTCTTGAGGAATAGAAAAACCTTGAAAACTTAGTGCTTTCATGTTTTTTTCTATGGCTATCTTTGGCGTAGTTTCTTTAAGCCGTTTAACTTCTGTAACCACGGTAGGTGGATACAAATGATAAATTAAAGATGAAACTCCTGCAAATCCGGCAGTTCCGAATAATTCTTCTTGATATAGTCCTCCATCTTCTTTTTCAAAAACAGTATGACGTTTTGGTGGGATATTACCCAATTTATGATATCTAAACATAGTGTGTGTAATTTAGAAATTTATAATAAATTTTTAGGAAGTATCGGAAAAACTAATTAGTTTCCCTTATAACAGAATTGATTTACCTGTATAATAATCAATCTGAAAGTGTTACCACTCGAATGAGTTCAACAACAAGACTATATTCACTCCGGATTTCTTTTCAGAGCAATGCGTTTATCAAAGATATATGTAGTACTTTTTCGCAACGTTTATTTAATTTGTTGCTAAATTTACAAAAAAAATACAATCTAAAACTGATAAATATCAATTATTATTATCAAACACCACTGTACGATTACTAAACTAATTGATTTGAGTATAGTTCTTACCTTAAATACGCAAGTGATTTCGTTATGAAAAGTCAAAATGCGTATTATTATTAGTCAAGCACAGTTTTAAGACACGCAAGCGTAGCCATAGCTACGGTGAGTATCGAAAAACGAGCATTGTCAATAATGATGCGGAGTTTGGCTTTGGAATAGAAGTTCACTTGCGGATTTAAGGTATTACAATAAAATTACAAATTAATTGACTTCGTCAATCTTAAATAATATATTTTTGCAAAGAAATAGAATCTTTAACCATGAAAATACAAAGAATTACTTTTATTATCGGTTTACTTTTTCTGTGCTCTTTTGTGCATGAATATTATGTTGGTATTGCTAATTTACGTGTAAACTATGAACGTAAACAGATAGAAATGGAACTCAAACTCGATGCTGATGATTTAGAAAGTGTTTTAAGGAAGCAAACGGCTGAATTTAATCTTGAAAAATTAGACAAGAACAGTAAAGTTCTACTTAAAAACTACATCAACAATCACTTCTCTATTTGGATAAACGGACAGGAAAAGTCGTTAGGTTTATTGGGAGAAGAGTTAACTGACGGAGGTGAACTTTGGACTTTCTGGACCGCCGAAATTCCGGATAAAGTGGCTTCTATTAAAATAAAAAATACTATATTGTTGCCCGACTATCTGCAACAACAAAATATAGTCAACCTAAAAAACAAAGGCAAAACATTGAGCCACACTTTCTTATATAATCATAACTCGTATATATTTAACTTAAATGATGCAAAATAATTTTTACAAAACTTCTTTACTTACCCTTATTAGTTTATTTGCCACTGCTTTCCAAGCACAGGAAAATACAAACCACAATAAATTCAGACAACTAAAGCAAGAATTGGCTACGCCTAATGTTTACCGAACGGCATCAGGTGCACCGGGACATGAGTATTACCAAAACAGAGCCGATTATAAAATAAAGGTTGAACTAAATGACAACAACCAAAGCATAAAAGGGCAAGAAATAATCACTTACCACAATGTTTCACCCGATCCGCTAGAATATCTTTGGTTGCAATTAGACCAAAACATGAGAACTCCCAATTCTGACACATATAAAATACAAACGGGAGATGTTAACAGTTTCAGCTTTAAGAAAATGAAACACGATTTTCCGGGAGGATTTAATATCGAAGAAGTAAAAACAAACGGAAAAGACTTAAACTATACCATCAATAAAACAATGATGCGTATTGATTTAGCTGAACCATTGAAACCGGGTGCGTCAATCAGTTTCGATATTAAATGGAATTATAACATTAATGACCGTATGGCTATCGGAGGGCGTTCGGGGTATGAATACTTTAAAAAAGACGATAATTACCTTTATACCATTGCACAATTCTATCCGAGAATGTGCGTCTATAACGATGTAGAAGGTTGGCAAAACAAACAATTTTTGGGTGCCGGTGAATTTACGTTACCTTTCGGAAACTACGAAGTAGAAATTACGGTTCCTGCCGATCACGTAGTAGGTGCAACAGGGACACTTCAAAATGCAGATAAAATACTTGGAAAGGAACAACTTTCGAGATTGGAAAGAGCAAAAAAATCGGAAAAAGAACCTGTTTTTATTGTTACTCAAAAAGAAGCGGAAAAAGCAGAAAAAGTAAAAGCTAAAGCAAGTAAGACTTGGATTTTTAAAGCAAAAAATGTGAGAGATTTTGCTTGGGCTTCATCACGTAAATTTATTTGGGACGCAATGGTGGTAAAACAAGAAAACGGTAAAGATGTTTTAGCCATGTCATTTTATCCGAAAGAAGGGAATCCGTTGTGGGAACAATACAGTACAAAGGTGGTGGCTCATACATTAAGGAGTTATTCTTCGCACACTTTTCCTTACCCTTATCCCGTTGCTATATCGGTGCATACGAAATGGATTGGTATGGAATATCCGATGATTTGTTTTAACGGAGGAAGACCGGAACCCGACGGAACTTACTCGGAAAGAGCTAAAAACGGTATGATTTCGGTTATCATACACGAAGTAGGTCATAATTATTTCCCGATGATTGTCAATTCTGATGAAAGACAATGGACATGGATGGACGAAGGTCTGAATACTTTTCTACAGTATTTAGCCGAACAAGAATGGGATAGAAATTATCCGAGTCGAAGAGGGCCGGCTTATAAAATTGTTGATTACATGAAAGGAGACGTGAGCAATATTTCTCCGATTATGACCAACAGTGAATCTATTCTTCAATTTGGGAATAACGCTTACGGAAAACCGGCTACGGCTTTGAATATTTTAAGAGAAACGGTAATGGGTAGAGAATTGTTTGATTATGCCTTTAAAACCTACGCCAACAGATGGATGATGAAACACCCAACTCCTGCCGATTTTTTTAGAACAATGGAAGATGCCAGTGCGGTTGATTTGGATTGGTTTTGGAGAGGTTGGTTCTACACAACCGACCACGTAGATATAGCAATAACGGACGTGCAGTGGTTGAAATTAAATACAAAAAATCCTAACATAGAAAATAAAATCAAAAAGGAGAAAGCCGAAGAACTTAAAAACAAAGATATTTCTAACCAAAGGAACAAGTCAGCTATTGCTCAAACAGCTGTTGAAAAAGATAAAGGGTTAGAAGATTTCTATACGACGTATGACCCGTTTGAAGTGACTCCTGAAGAAGTAGAAAATTATCAACATTATTTAAACCACCAAAGCAAATACAAAAAAGAAATTATTGAAAAAGACATCAATTTTTATCAAGTGGATTTTGAAAACATCGGTGGATTGGTGATGCCTCTGATTATTGAATTTACTTTTGAAGATGGAACCAAAGAAGTACAAAGAATACCAGCTGAAATTTGGAGAAAAAACAATGATAAAATAACGAAAGTATTTTATTTTCAAAAGAAAGTTACACAAATTGTTTTAGACCCAAATTTGGAAACGGCTGATACCGATACAGAGAATAATTATTATCCACAACGACTTATCCCTACGCGTTTTGAACAGCATGTAAAACCGTATTGGAGAACACACGGAGAAGGTCAAAACCCGATGCAAAAGGCGAAGAAAAAATAAGTGCTTTAGGAAATCACTTGCGGATTTAAGAAAAGTAATTTTAGCTTTTGTTACTTTTACTACATTTTATTTACTCTTATTTTGTTTAATTTACAACCCTAGCAGTACTTAGTTTTATAAAAAAGCATTTTGAAGTTTACTGCTTAACAGCGTTAGGGATAGAACGGCATGTTTGAACTCCTTTTGTGTTGTTGCACTTATGCAACACAAAAGAGTGAGTAGTGATAGCCCGACCATTACGGCGTTAAAAAGTTATGTAGTACAACGAAATAATTTTTTTATGCCGTAATGGGAACGCCCAAAAGACTATAAATGACAAAAGACAAGACCATAAGTTTGAAGAATAGATTTGCTCTTT
>JALWSJ010000434.1:4301-10549 GCA_026993705.1 Flavobacteriales bacterium | reverse complement strand
CTTCATTACCACCACGATAACTGCGGTTAAAAAATTTCTCTAGCCTTGAATATTTTTTGTATAATGAGTTTTGCAACGGTCTTAAATGGTATAACTTTGTTTTTATGAAAAAATTATTGGTTATTCGATTTTCTGCCATGGGAGATGTTGCGATAAGTGTTCCTGTTATTCATTCCGTTTTGGAACAGCATCCCGATATTGAGATTACCTTTCTTTCCAGAAAGTTTTTTAAACCAATATTTAACCCTCATCCTAGATTTACATTTTTAGGGATTGATTTAAAAGATAAAAAATATGAAGGTATTTTGGGAATGTATTGGCTTTACAAAGAACTCTCTCTACAAAACTTTGATGTTGTTTTAGACTTACACGATGTTTTAAGAACCAAACTTTTGCGATTTTTCTTTCAAATTCAAAGAACGCCTGTTTTTATAATCGATAAAGGAAGAAAAGAAAAAACACAAGCTCTAAAAACCAAAATTGTTACTCCTCCCCTAAAACATTCGCGGGAACGATATGCAGATGTGTTTAGAAATGCAGGAATTAAAGTCAATATTCTTGATAAGGCTTTTTTAAAAATCCCCAAACAAGAGAAGATTACAAGTTTTTATCATCAAATAAACCCTGACAATTGTAACAAAGTAATTGGTTTTGCTCCCTATTCTGCCCATTGGAGTAAGGAATTAACACCTACTCAGATTAAGGAAGTCATTCAAATGCTTACACAACATCCAAACTACCGTATTGTTTTGTTTGGTGGTGGACAAAAGGAAAAAGATAAACTCGAAGTATTGAGTTCATCTTATAAGAATTGTTATTCCGTTGCGGGTAAATTCTCATTAAAAGAAGAATTATTCCTGCTTCAAAACCTTGACTTAATGATTGCTATGGATAGCAGCAATATGCACCTCGCTTCTATAGTAGGGACTAAAGTTCTTTCTATTTGGTGTTCTACTCACCCGAATTTAGGGTTTTCGCCTTATCAAAATGAAGGCAATTACATACAGGTTTCTCAATATATCCTACCTTGCAGACCTTGTTCTATATATGGTAAGTTAAAAACTAAAAAAGATATAGAATGTGCAAAAAAGTCTATTAATATGATTTCATTACCCGCTATTATAGATAAAACTGAGTTTTTATTATCCGATCAAAACGGTTAAAATTTGTTAATTTTCTGTTACTTAGCGTATTCTCATTGTTTTTCTGTAAATAATTCTTACCTTTGTAGTGGGGTAGTCAAATAAATAGTTGCTTTTCATAAGTAGCTAATTTTTTCAGGGATACAGTTTTGCTGTATCCCTTTTTTTGTTTATAGCATTTGCTGTCTCCTTTAATTTCTATTGATTTTCAAGAAATTTAACCATTTACTTTTAGAGATTTTCTACCTTACCTTGTAACTACTTCATTTGATTTTGCGTTAGGGATAGAAACGGCATCCTTTTGCCCTCCCTCCTTTTGGAGGGCAAAAGATATAGTGGATAGCCCGACACCGATTGACAAAATAAACGATGAGCGAGAGCGAACTGTTTATTTGGTCAATCGGGGGAACGCCCACAAACAATAACCAAAACCTAACTGATTATGCGAAAAATATTTGTATTAGATACTTCTGTCCTTCTTTTTGATAGTTCTGCGATTAATAGCTTTACCGATAATGATGTTGCTGTTCCCGTTACAGTATTGGAGGAACTGGATAATTTTAAAATTGGTAATGAGACGAAGAACTTTGAGGCACGGGAGGTCATTCGTTTTCTCGATAAAATTTCCGGTGAACACGGCTTGACCAAATGGATTTCTTTGGGCACGAATAAAGGTCGCATCAAGATTATCATTCCGGGAAAACTGACAAAGATAGATGCCGAAAAAATTTACGGAGCAAATAAAAACGACCACAAAATAATCAATTCAGCTCTTAGTTTACAACAGGAAGAAAAAAATGCGGAGGTTATTTTAGTTACCAAGGATATTAACCTACGTCTTAAAGCTAAAGCTCTTGGGCTTAAGGCAGAGGACTACGAAACAGGAAAAGTAAAGGATGTTAAAACTATATCTAAGGGCTTTCCGGTTATTGAAGTAAACGACCCCGAAATTATTAATCAATTGTACTTAAAAAACTTTGTGGACGAAGCTGATATTCTCGGTGATTACAAAATACCAAACGGTTATTACATACTCAAACACAATGATAAAACCATCCTCGTCCGCTATAATGATTTGACCGAAAACATTGAAAAGGTTGAGAAAAAATACGCCTATGGAATTAAACCTCGAAATGCGGAACAAACTTTTGCTCTAAACGCTCTTTTGAACGACAGCATCAAGTTGGTTGCCTTGCAAGGCATTGCAGGAACGGGAAAAACCTTACTAGCTTTAGCAGCCGCTTTGGAACAACACAACAAGTATGAACAAATCATTCTGAGTCGCCCGATTATTCCGCTTAGCAACCGTGATATTGGTTTCTTACCCGGTAGTGCCGAAGACAAAATCAGTCCGTATATGCAACCATTGTGGGACAATCTAAAATTTATAAAAAGTCAATTTAAAGAAAACGAAAAGAAAAGGGTTCTCATCGACGATATGGAAAAAAACGGTCAGCTTTCTATCATTGCTCTTGCTTTTATTCGCGGTAGAACTTTGGCGAATAGTATGATTATCGTGGACGAAGCACAGAACCTTACTCCCATCGAAATCAAAACCATCATCACTAGAGCGGGTGAAGGCACTAAAATCGTTTTTACGGGCGACATCAACCAAATCGACACGCCTTATATGGACGAACAGAGTAACGGACTCACCTATCTGATAGACCGATTAAAAGGACACCATTTATTTGCCCATATTAAACTCGAAAAAGGAGAACGTTCTGACTTGGCTAATCTGGCTAATGAGTTATTATAATCATTTGGGCGTTCCCCTTTTCCGCTAAACAAACATAACGCTCTCGCGTAACGTTTGTTTAGCGGAAAAGGGTCGGGCTATCACTACTCACTCTTTTGTGTTGCATAGGTGCAACAACACAAAAGGAGTTCAAACACGCCGTTCTATCCCTAACGCAAGTGGAATGAGTGCATAGAAAGTGAGTTTTAGTTTCTTTAGATGATGAAAAAATTCTTTGCATAGCCGAGCCATGGAAATAATTTTTGAAGAAATATAAAGGAAATAAAAGCACTTTATAGTGCTCATTATACTTGTGTTAGGGATTCCAACTAACGTAAAAATATAACATTGATAATCAATCGATTATAAAACTGCCAATATTTTTACGTTAGCTCAAAAACTCAACTGTTTTTCACAGTCGCTTAATAGTCCCTAACACAAGTGAAATTAGCGGATAGAGAGTGAATTTTTGGTTTCTTAGACGATTAATAAAAATTTTGCATAGCCGAGCTATGGAAAGAAAATATGAGTATTTTTCTGTTAAAATCAGTTTCAAATTCAAAATGATAAAAGCCCATTTCAAAAGAAAACATTACCTTTGCCGAATATGGAAGAAATGGTACTTATTTTAGATTTCGGTTCACAATATACACAACTGATTGCACGGAGAATCAGAGAATTAAACACTTATTGTGAAATTCACCCGTATAATAAAATACCTGAAATCGGAGAACATGTCAAAGCGGTTATTTTATCGGGAAGCCCATTTAGTGTGCGAGATGAAAATGCTCCACAACCTGATTTATCAAAGATTAAAGGCAAAATACCACTTTTGGCTATTTGTTACGGGGCTCAATATCTAGCACAAAATTACGGCGGAGAAGTGATTCCTTCTACCATTAGAGAATACGGAAGAGCTAACCTTACTTACATTGACGAATCTTTTCCTTTGATGAAGAATATCCCCATTGGTTCACAAGTATGGATGAGCCATGGAGACACCATTGCTTCTTTACCCGAAGATTTTGAAATTATATGTAGTACCGAAGATGTTAAAGTTGCCGGTTACCATATCAAAGGCGAACAAACCTACGGCATACAATTTCATCCCGAAGTCTATCACAGTACAGACGGAAAAACACTTCTAGAAAATTTTATCGTTTCCATTGCCGGACTCTCACAAAATTGGACACCACAATCATTTGTGGAACAAACCGTAGGAGAACTCAAAGAAAAACTAGGTAACGATAAAGTCGTTTTAGGTTTGTCAGGAGGAGTAGATTCTTCAGTAGCGGCAATGTTACTCCACAAAGCCATAGGCAAAAACTTATATTGCATATTTGTAGATAACGGTCTTTTGCGTAAAAACGAATTTGAAGAAGTCTTGGAAAACTACAAAGGTCTTGGGCTAAACGTAAAAGGAGTTGATGCTAAAAATGACTTTTATAAAGCTCTGGAAGGTATAACCGACCCTGAAGCTAAGCGAAAAGCCATAGGAAAGGTTTTTATCGATACTTTTGATAAAGAAGCTCATCGTATCGAAGATGTGAAATGGTTGGCACAAGGTACTATTTACCCGGATGTTATCGAATCGGTTTCGGTTACCGGAGGACCTTCAGCAACCATAAAATCGCATCACAATGTTGGTGGCTTACCCGATTTTATGAAATTAAAAATTGTAGAACCGCTTAGAGCATTATTTAAAGATGAAGTTCGCAGAGTGGGGCATTCAATGGGTATGCCACAAGATTTATTAGGCAGACATCCTTTTCCAGGACCCGGTCTTGGAATTAGAATATTGGGCGACATAACTCCCGAAAAGGTACGCATTTTGCAAGAGGTCGATTATATTTTTATTCAAGGACTAAAAGATGCAGGATTATATGATAAAGTGTGGCAAGCCGGTGCAATACTATTGCCTGTTCAATCGGTTGGAGTTATGGGAGATGAACGAACATACGAAAAAGCAGTAGCTTTAAGAGCGGTAAGCTCCACCGATGGAATGACTGCGGATTGGAGCCATTTGCCTTATGACTTTTTAGCGAAAGTATCTAACGATATTATTAATAAAGTAAAAGGAATCAATCGAGTAACATATGATATTAGTTCCAAACCTCCGGCAACTATTGAATGGGAATAAATTGTTTAAGATTAGAGGAGGATTAAAATCATCATTTTAAATTTTATTCCTCAATACAAAAGTAATTATGAAATATATCATCATCGTATTTTTTTTGAGTTTAGCTTCTTCGCTGTTTGCTCAAATTGGGGAAGTACCTGTTGTGGAACACAACGGCGTAAAGTGCTATGAACATACGGTACAAAAAAAGCAAACCGCATACGGAATCAGTAAACTGTATAAAGTAGATATTAACAAACTCTTTGAATACAATCCCGAAGCTCAAAAAGGGTTGAAAATTGGAGAGAAAATATATTTACCTCTGCCCGAAGAACAACAAAATACTTCTACCACTCCTAAGGACGAAAGTATCCAACAAGAAGGAGAAAGTGCAGATGGTTCTAAAATAGTACATACAGTACAAAAAGGTGAAACGCTTTGGTCAATAGCCAGAAAATACGGAGTAAAGCCACAAGCTGTTTTAGATGCTAACTTAAACAAAGGAAACACGTTAAACATTGGAGATAAAATAATTATTCCTGTTACAGAAGCTGAGAAAAAAGATGAAACAGAACCAATAGTTGACATTCCCGTAAACCCTCTCGAAAATCCTGGGGACAGCATCATCTTACATAAAGTTGGTAAAGGAGAAACGCTTTATGGAATTGCGAATAAATACCATGTTTCGCAACAAGATATTTTAAGTGCTAACCCACAATTAGAAAAGGGGGTAAAAAAAGGGATGAAGATTAGAATACCTTTAAAAAGAAAGGTAATTATTAAAGAATCAATACATCAGGAATCGACAACAGATTCTACTTTGACAAATAATACTTTACCGGCTCCTCCTACATTATCTTTTGATTCTGTTAAGAAAGAATCGTACAATATTGCTATTATGCTTCCTTTTTATCTGGAAGAGAACAGAAAAAGAAAAGAAAACTGCCCTCCTTTCGGTGAGTGTTTGACTTATGCTAAAACTTTCAGGGCTTTAAATTTCTACCACGGAATGATGGTTGCTATTGATTCGATGCGTAAGGCTGGAATGAATATGAATGTTTATGTATATGACACACAAAACGATACGGCTATTGTTCGGCAAATTCTTAATAAACCCGAACTAAAAACAATGGATATTATTTTTGGTCCTTTATATGTGCAAGAGATAAAAATGGTTACCAAGTTTGCTAAAGCTCATCATATTCAAACGATTATTCCTGTACCAGTTTCCAATAAGGCTTTGTTTAAT
>JALWSJ010000434.1:0-4291 GCA_026993705.1 Flavobacteriales bacterium | reverse complement strand
CAGGTAGAATATTTAGCTAATTATATTGCTGACAAGTACCGCGATGAAAACGTGATTTTAGTTCGAAATAAATACAACAAAAAAGATGAAATTCTTTTTCACTTGTTTAAAAAGAAGTTTAACGCAGCTTTGCAAAAATACCCGAATCGAGCTTTGGATTCTTTACATGTTGCCGCTAGTGTAGGAACATCATCAAAATTGACGTATGTTCAACAGTATATGAAAAAAGATAAGAAAAATGTTATTGTTGATTTATCTACGGATTTAGGGCATGTGAGCAATTTGTTTACTAAATTGACTGCCACGATGAACTCTAATCCTTACAGCAGGTACGATGTGGAATTATTTGGTATGGAAGAATGGAAAAACTTTGAAACCATTGGTGAGAAATACAAAAACAGATTTCATCTGCGAATTATAGCACCGGGATATATTGATTTTTACGCTCCTGAATCATTGGAGTTTAGAAAAAAATACAGAAAAAGTTACGGAACTGACCCTGACAAATATGCTTATATGGGATTTGATGCTGCTTTTACGAATCTAAAGGGATTGTTTTTATTTGGTAAAAGTTTTCCGAATTATTACAATAGTTTAGAAACCAAAGGTCTTTACACAACAAGTAAATACCAAAGAGCTGACGCAAATAGTGGTTTTGAGAACAAAAATGTGGATATAATCCTTTACAACAATTATCATTTGGAAAAGGTGAATCCTTAGGTTAGCGGATTGACTTTAGAGTGTTTTTGAATAGCACAGCTAATTTGTTTACACTCGCATGTTCTGCATTAGGGATTATTAAGCGACTATGAAAAAACAGTTGAATTTTTGAGCTAACGTAAAATTACGACTATTTTGTAATCATTTGATTATCAATATTGTCTTTTAACGTTAGTTGGAGTATCCCTAACACAAAGAAAATGAACGGCATAAAACGGTTTTATTTTCCTTATCCTTCTTCAAAATTATTTTCCATAGCTGGGGCTATGCAAAATAATTTTTCATCGTCTAAGAAAACTAAATTCCATTGTCTTCTCGCTCATTTTCTTCGCGTTAGGGATAGGAACGGCATCCTTTTGCCCTCCCTCCTTTTGGAGGGCAAAAGATATAGTGGATAGCCCGACCCCAATTGACAAAAACAACGTTTCGCCTGAACGAAATGTTGTTTTTGTTAATTGGAGGAACGCCCAAAATATTATCTTTGTCTTCTTACTATTTCATTTCCAATGGCACGAGTAACCTTTTTTATTTTTATTGTTTTTTTGCTGACGGAATGTCGGAAAGCGGAAGAGCGAACTTGCTTAAAATCAGCGGGGAAAAGTTCTATCCGAAGAATTGAGATTCAAGATGATTTTAAAGGGATTGCTGTTTATAATAACATTGATTTGGAATTGATTCGGGACTCTACGGACTATTTGGAAGTATTGTCTTACGAACATCTGTCGCCTTTTATTGCTGTTGATATTGAGGATAGTCTTTTGACAATTAAGGATAAAAACCGATGTAATTATTTACGAAAATACAAGAAAAAAACAACGGTTAAGGCTCATTATAGAAGCATTAGTGTGTTGAAGATGCTTGGGAATGGTTCTGTTCGTTCGCTTAACACGATTGCGAATGAAGTGGTGCATATTTATGCTCATTCTTCTAATTCTACGATAAATCTTGACGTAAACACCAATAGTTTGGTTGTTAAATTGGTAAACGGTACGGTAGATGGGGAGATAACAGGGACGGCTGTAAGTGCGGAAATTTATCATTATGGAATGAGTAAAGTAGATTTTCAGCATCTTTTTTTGGATTTTTTATCTTTAGTGAATAAAAGTGATGCAAATGTTACGGTAAATGTGCAAAATGAAATAACATTAAGATTGTTAAGTCTTGGAAATGTGTATTATTACGGTTCGCCGGCTATTCTTGTTCTCGAAAATAGTGAAAACAGCGAAATAATAAAATTGTAAATGAAATCATCTGTAAAAAAAACAGTCTTATTTACGCTATTTTTGCTTCTCGGGTTTTCTTTGCACCGAAAAGAAATGAATAGTTTTCCACAGTACATTCACGCCTGGGCACAAAGTGATTATTATGCCTTGTCTCGAGGGTTTATTGATAACGGTATGGATTTTTTTCATCCGAAAACCTTTACTATTAACCCGCAGTTTTCGGACTCTTTTCAAACGGCTGATAAAAATGGGATTACATCTGCCGATTTTCCGGTAAATCCTTACATAGTTGCCACGTTAATGAAGGTTTTTAATACCGAATCCCCATGGGTATATCGAAGTTATACTTTGATTTACAGTATCATTGGTCTCTATTTTCTGTTCCTATTAATCAAAGCCCTTGATGGTAATGATATAAAAGCCTTTTTTACTGTTCTGTTGGTTTGGTTTTCGCCGGTTTACCTGTATTATCAAGATGGATTTCTTCCGACAATTCCGGCTATATCTAACACGATTATTGCGTACTATTTTTACGTCAAATATATAAAAGAACAAAAGTCTAACTATTTTAAATACTCCTTATTTTTTGTTACACTGGCAACCTTGATAAGAACTCCTTTTGCTATCTATTTAATTGCTATATCGGGGCAAGAAATTCTTAAAATGTTCGTTGCTAAAAAGTGGAAAGTGAAACAGTTAGTGGCTATTGCTTTTGCTTTTGCTGTGCCTATTGGCTATTTTCTTTACAATAGTTATTTGAGGAGCATTTATGGTTCTATATTTTTAGGAAAACCTCTAACGCCAGAAAACTTAGAGATAGCAAAAGAAATTCTTCTGAAATCTCTTGACAATTGGAAGTACCACTATCTTACAAAGTGGCACTATTTGAGTGTTTTTATTGGTTTTTTACTTGGATTGACACAATATCTCAGAACAAAAAAAATCGATTCAGTTCACAAAGAGCTTTTTCTACAAATTGGTATTGTAGCTATTGGGGTCAGTTCTTATTCCTACTTAATGTTAAAACAATTCCGCGAGCACGACTATTATTTTCTAGATACTTTTTTTATCCTATTTATCATTTTTACGGTTACTGTACTTTCATACATTGAAATAAAACGATTTATGCTTTCTCTCATCGGGCTATGCTATATTTTCTTTGCTAGTTATGGTACAATAGAGCATTCGCTAGATGCTCAAAGACAGCGAAAAGAAACCGTTTGGCGACAGCAAGAGATGACCATAAGCAACTACACAGGTGCTTCTCAACTCTTAGACGAATTAAATATTAGCAAAGATGCTGTTATACTTAGCTTAGATGCTGATGCCCCAAATATTCGGTTTTTATTACTCAATAGAACGGGATATACAGTTCACCGATTTAACAAGGAGCATATCAACGAAGCTTTAAAAAGCGATTTTGATTACATTGTTCTTCAAAATACAACACTCCCTAGATTGTTGAAAGAAACTCCTCAATTAAAATACAAGCTAAAAAGAATTGGAGGAAATAAAGGTTTAAGTGTTTTTCAAATAGAGAATCAACCAACTGCCCAAACAATAAAAGAACTGCTTGGTTTAGAAAAACCTTTATATTCGATTGATTACAAATCGGTTATCCCAATTGAAAAGACAATTCAAAACAAATATTGCTTCAAAAAAAATGAAGAATACGGCTCCCCCATTAAAATTGATAACTTTCCATATAATGGAAATTTAATTTACATAGAAACAGAAATAAATAAACCTACTACTTTAGTCGTTTTCATAGAAGATTTAACCGCAAAGAAAAACTATTATCAAGCCCTAGAAATCACCCCAGAACAAAAGGAATACTGGCTTTCCGCTCCTAAAATAAATCAACATAAAAACAAAGCTTCAATCTACATTTGGAACAATACACAAGATTTAATTTGTATAAAAAAGTTAAAAATTAATATTTATTAGAATTTGGGCGTTCCCCCTCTTTTCCAAAACAACATATCGCTCCCGCGAAACGTTGTTTTAGAAAAGAGGGGGCGGGCTATCCACTATATCTTTTGCCCTCCAAAAGGAGGGAGGGCAAAAGGATGCCGTTCCTATCCCTAACATGTGTAAAATGAGCGGTAAGAAAATGAGTTTTATTTTCTTTAGACGATGAAAAAAAATTTTGCATAGCACCAGCTATGGAAATATTTTTATGAAGAGATTATTTACAATTTGGGTATAAAAGTGAAATTAGATTATTTTCTTTTCAATCTAGGCATTTTTAAGAAGCATAGCCGTAGCTATGGTTCGCAAAAATAACGACGAGTGAAATGAAAAGAACTAATTTTTAACTTATAGACAATCTGTAATTAACCTCTACT
>JALWSJ010000433.1 GCA_026993705.1 Flavobacteriales bacterium | reverse complement strand
ATTTAGTGTTTTAGCCTTAATTAACGGATATAGAAGTCGTGGACATTTGTTTACGGATACGAATCCTGTGCGAGAGAGAAGAAAATATTCTCCGACATTGGATATTGAGAATTTTGGGTTGGAACAATCGGATTTGCCTAAGGTTTTTCAAGCCGGGAAAGAGATTGGTATAGGTTCGGCTACGTTAGAAAAAATAGTAGAGCATTTAAAAAATATTTATTGTCGTTCTATCGGTTCTGAGTTTATGTACATCAGAGAACCGAAAAGATTGGAATGGATTAAGGAAAAAATTGAATTACAAAATAGAATAAAATTTACTCCTGAAGATAAAAAACATGTCCTACACAAATTAAATCAAGCAAGTGTTTTTGAAGAGTTTTTGCATAAAAAATTTGTTGGGCAAAAACGTTTTTCCATTGAAGGGGCGGAATCGCTGATTCCTGCATTGGACTTTTTGATGGAAAAAGGTTCAGAGTTTGGTGTAAAAGAATTTGTTATGGGAATGGCTCATCGTGGGCGTTTGAATGTCTTGGCAAATATTTTCAACAAAACGTACGCTGAGATTTTTAGTGAATTTGAAGGGAAAGAATATTATGACGCTCTTTTTGATGGTGATGTCAAATATCATTTAGGTTATACTTGTAAGGTGAAAACAGATGCAGGAAAGAACATTAAAATGACTTTATCTCCGAATCCATCGCATTTGGAAGCGGTTGATCCGGTTGTTGAAGGTATAACCCGAGCTAAAATAGATAATATTTTAAATGGAGATGAATCTAAGATTGTTCCTATTTTAATACATGGTGATTCTGCAATAGCAGGACAGGGTGTAGTGTATGAAGTTATACAAATGGAACGACTAAAAGGGTATAAAACCGGAGGAACGATTCATATTGTGATTAACAATCAAATTGGTTTTACGACGAATTATTTAGATGCTCGTTCGAGTACTTATTGTACGGACGTTGCCAAAACTACTTTATCACCTGTTTTTCATGTAAATGGGGATGATGTAGAAGCAACTGTATTGGCTATGGAAATAGCATTGGAATATCGTCAGACTTTTAATCGAGATGTTTTTATAGATTTATTATGTTATAGAAAATATGGTCATAACGAAGGGGATGAACCTAAATTTACACAGCCGAAGTTGTATAAAGCAATAGCTAAACATCCAAGTCCTCGTGTGATTTATTTGAATAAATTAATAAAAGAAGGAGTTGTAACTAAAGAGGAAGGAGAAATTCTGAAAAAGAATTTTGACGATATGTTACAAGAACGATTGGATGAAGCAAAGCAATTTAAAAGAGCAGAAGTAACTGATTTCTTAGAAGAAGAATGGAAAGACTATAGACATGCTACGAAAAAAGATTTTGAACAATCTCCGGTAACAGCCGTTGACAAAGAAAGGTTAATTGAGTTAGGAAATAAAGTAGCTACATTACCTGAAGGAAAAAAATACTTCCGTAAGATTGTTAAGTTGATGAAAGATCGTCAAAAGATGATTGTGGAAGATAGATTGGATTGGGGAATGGGAGAGATGTTGGCTTATGCTACTTTGTTGACCGAAGGGCATCCGGTTCGTTTATCGGGAGAAGATGTCGAAAGAGGTACATTTTCTCACAGACACGCTGTTATTGTTACGGAAGATACGGAAGAAAAAATTGTTCCGTTAAATTTATTAGAAGAGAATCAAGCAAGATTTCAAGTTTATAATTCCTTATTATCTGAATACGGGGTGTTAGGCTTTGATTATGGATATGCCTTTACTACGCCTAATGGTTTAACCATTTGGGAAGCTCAATTTGGGGATTTCTTTAATGGGGCACAGATTATGGTTGACCAGTATATTACTTCTGCTGAAGATAAGTGGCATACACAAAATGGATTGGTTATGTTGTTGCCACATGGTTATGAAGGAATGGGGTCTGAGCATTCAAGTGGTCGAATGGAGCGTTTTCTAACACAATGTGCTGATTTGAATATTCAAGTAGCTAATTGTACAAAACCTGCAAATTTCTTCCATTTATTGAGAAGACAGTTAAAGACCGATTACAGAAAACCTTTGGTCGTATTTACACCGAAAAAATTATTGAGATATCCAAGTGCCGTATCCAAATTAGAAGATTTTGCTACGGGAGGATTTCAAGAGGTAATAGACGATAAAACCGTAAATGCAAAAGATGTTGATACGGTAATAATGGTTACGGGTAAATTTTATTATGACATTATCGAAGAGAAAGAAAAGGTAGGAGCGGGAGAAAATATGGCCGTAGTTCGAATGGAACAATTGTATCCTTTCCCAATCAAGCAAATAGAAGCCATTATTGAAAAATACGGAGCGGATTGCAATTATATTTGGGCTCAAGAAGAACCTGAAAATATGGGGGCTTGGCGTTTTATCCAAAGCAGGTATCGTTTTTGGCGTAAGCACGGGATAATATTAGATGTACGCTCAAGAAGACGTTCAGCCAGTCCTGCCAGTGGGTCTTCTAAAGTATTTTCTAAACGTCAACAAGCTATTTTGGATAGCATAATGGAGTTTGCCAAACAAAAAGTTTAAGAAATAAATTAAAAATTGAATATAAAAGCGTTTATTTAACGACAAAATAAGCGTTTATAAAATACAATAATATGTCAGTATTAGAAATGAAAGTACCAAGTCCGGGAG
>JALWSJ010000432.1 GCA_026993705.1 Flavobacteriales bacterium | reverse complement strand
GAATGAACCGGTGGCTATTGTCTCCGGACTACCAATCGTTTCGTCATCTAACAATTCCCACTCATAGGTTTTGTTTTTTAATTTTTCAACGGTAGGGGCATTCCATTGAGCAGGGATAGTATCGTTTTGATTGTTCATTACTGTACTTTCAAATAGCCAAGTACTCGCTCCTTGTTCTTTGATTTTAAGTATCAAGTCAGCATTTGTGTTGATGACCGCGTCCCAAGTACTACCGTCTTCTTTAAACTTTGCATAATAAGAAACCTCATACATAGTTGTTTTAATATAGACGCAGTTCCCATTGTCTCCCGTTGCAGAAGAGTTAAAATTGTAGGCATCGTTATCCATACATCCTTTAACGACAGATGCTCCCGAAGTTTCCGGATCTTTCTTACAAGAAAGACCCAGAAAAATCAATGTAATAAAGAGGTATAAATGAGTTTGTTTCATTATTGTAATGTGAACGTTATCACTAATTCCGAACCACCAGCAGTAGTAGTTATTTTGTGTGTGCTAGTGTTAGCAGAAGTTATAGGATTAAAAGTTCCATTTGAAATAGGGTCGTCAGGGTTACCTGTATCTATATCAACTAATTCCCATTCATAAGTTTTATTGAGTAGCTTAATAGGATTAGGAGCAGACCATTGTGCCGGTGTTGAAGGATCTTGGTTAGATGCTTCACTACTTTCAAAAATGTAACTGCTTGCTCCCTGTTCTTTGATTTTAAGAACTAAATCGGCGTTAGCAGTACTCCCAAATCCATAATCCCAATTACTTCCGTTATCTTGTGCAGGATAATGAGTTATTTGGTAAGCAGATGTGTAAGCATATTGACAACTTCCGTCATCAGACGTAGCATTGGAGTTGTATAAAGGAGAATCACTATCGGTACATCCTTGAATAGTATTTCCTCCTCCCCCATTGTTTCCTGAGCCACCATTATTTCCACTTCCGTTGTTTCCACTTCCGCCGTTGCTACCCGACCCACTGTTATTTGATGTATTTCCGTTATCAATTGTTTCAGGTGCCGGTTCTTCTTTTCTACAAGATTCAGCTGTTATTATTGCCGTAGATAAAAGTGCTAAGGCAGTTAGTTTTAAAAATCTATTTTTCATAATAATGTAGTTTTAGGTTTTTTAAGTTAAAAAATGTAAGACGCAATTTAAAAAAATAAAATGACAGAAGCAAAATTAAAAGGTATAACCTACTCCAATGTTACCGCTCAGAGCAAAGCGTTTTACCTTTTGGAAGTTTTGCATCTTGGCAAAAAACAAAGGGGTTAAACCAGCTTTAAACATAAGTCCTCCCTTTGGTTTTTGGTGTCGATAATCAATATTAATATGACCAAACCACTCTTCGATGGTCTTTAATCCGACTCTGAGAGGTTGTACGTTTAAGTTCCCTTCATCAACGACAAGATTATTTACCTGATAGTTCCAATAGGTTGAACCTACACCGTATGATAAAAAGTGATTGCCTTTTAGGTGATGTAGTAAACTAACTTCTAAGGGTAGAAAATAATCTTTAGAAGGTTTTACTTTAGTCAGTCCCGGAAAAATACTGAACCCGGCACTTACGCGAACGCTTAATTTATCTCCGATATCAAATAAACCTCTTTCATAATTGATAGAGTAGAAAAGACCTTTACCTCCTAATTCCAGATAAATATTGTTCTGAGCATAGTCCGAATGACTAACATGATTGCTGTCCACTTCACCGTTTAATCTATCTTGAGAAAAACAAGAAAGTGAAACAAATAAAAATAAAAAAGATAAAAACAAGTGATTTGCTTTCATAATATGTAGTGTGTGTTAATGATTTTGCAAGTTAATAATTAACAAGCTCAATAGTCTTTAAATCAAAGGCTTGTCAGATTTTTAGTTTTTATGTTACTTTTGTTACAAACGATAAAGATATGTTATTTTTTTTGTTTCTGCAATATTTTTCTACCTTAGTCCTTTCAAAGAATGCCCCGGAGTACTTTTAAACCATGATAGAAAAAAAGAAAAGAGGGCATTGATGAATTATGACGCTTGAAAAACTGATAGAGAAATACACGACAGAAGCATCTCACTTTATAAACATTGATGGGGCAAAAGTTCATTATAGAATCGAGGGAGAAGGAAAACCTATTTTATTAATACATGGAACATTTTCCTCCTTGCATACTTATGATGAATGGACAAAAATTTTTGTAGCAAGAGGTTATAAGGTTATTCGATTTGATATGCCCGGCTTTGGTTTGACCGGTCCTCATCCTAAAGAAAAATATACAATCGGCGATGTGGCGGATTTCATTGAAGAGTTTTTGGATACTTTATCGATTGAAAAATGTGATGTAGTCGGAAATTCGCTTGGAGGATGGATTGCATGGGAGTTTGCACTGAAGTATCCTGAGCGTGTTCGCAAATTGGTGTTAATTGATGCAGCTGGATACATAAATGATCGTAATTTCCCTCTTCCTTTTGTTATAGCTCAAACTCCCGTTTTGCGTAATGTTTTTAACTATGTTCCGAAAGCTGTAGTTCGTCGTTTTGTCAGACAAGTTTTCCATAACCAAGACAAAGTAACGGAAGATATTGTGGATCGTCACTTTGATATGTTTCATCGAGAGGGAAATATGGAGGCTTTTGTGAAAATTGCAAACTCTCACTTTGTGCAAAATACGCATGAACTGAAAAAATTACACATTCCAACGCTAATCATTTGGGGAGATAAAGATAATTGGTTGAGCGTTGATCATGCTCATAAATTTCAAAAAGATATTCCCGATTCTAAAGTTATTATTTATAAAAATGTTGGTCATATTGCTATGGAGGAAATTCCGGAAGAATCGGCTGAAGATGTATTAAAATTTTTGGAGGAATAAAAATTTTGGTTAAAAAAATTAACATCCTTTAACATTTTTTGAAAAATATTTTTGGATTTATTGCATTTTATATTTAGATTTATAAAGTTTTAACCCCAAAAATAATACACTCACTATGTTAGGTTTCAGTAAAAAAGTGCTTAAAGGCGTAAGTTTTGACAGAAATTTGTTTCAAAAAGAACTCAAGAAATCAATCGAAAATGTAAAGAAAGAAGATGTACGCAAATTGTATATTTGGTGTTTGGCTTCTTTTGCAATGTATAATGATTTGATTATTGATGTTTTTGATTCTGTAAAATAGTCATTAAGTAGCATCTTTATAAGAGTTTTATAAAGATTCAAGGAAAACTAAAAGCAATGCAG
Organism: Flavobacteriales bacterium; assembly: GCA_026993705.1. Taxonomy (GTDB): domain Bacteria; phylum Bacteroidota; class Bacteroidia; order Flavobacteriales_D; family Parvicellaceae; genus S010-51. Next base: position 7,336 of record JALWSJ010000432.1, on the reverse strand, counting down.
ACTTTGTCGCATTGCTTTTTTTGTTAGTTTTGAGAGAATGAGGAGTGTTTTATTTATCGGATGTGTTTTATTGACCTTGTTTGCAGTGGGGCAAAATGACACGCTACGAGAGGTGGTTATAGAAACTGATAGAATAAATCAACCTTCGGTTACATACAAGGTTATCGAATTAAAAATAGATGATAGTAAGAATTTAGCCACGGTTTTACAAAATAGTTCGGGAGTTTATCTGAAATCTTATGGAATAGGAAGTTTAACTTCTTTATCCATAAGAGGAAGTAATGCTTCCCAAACACAATTGTTATGGAACGGCTTTACCATTAATTCACCAACTTTAGGACAAACAGATTTATCTATTGTTTCAACTGCCTTAGTTGACAAAGCTTCGGTTTTTTTGGGAGTAAGCAGTCTTTCCAATACAAGTGGAGGGTTGGGGGGAGCTATTCAGCTAGAGAATGCCTCTGCTTTTGGCAGCGGAACAAACGTGTCTTTTGTGCAGGAGGTTGGAAGTTTTGGAATCGACAATAAGTTAGTTAAACTCAAAGGAGGAACTCAAAAATATAGTTTTTCGGGTGGACTTGTACAACGTAAAGCGACCAATAATTTCACTTACCACGACATTTCCAAACAAGAAAAACCTTTGGTGGTACAAAAAAACGCAGGTTTTCAACAACAGGAAGCTTCGTGGAATTTTTTTTATCGACCTAATTATCATCATCAGTTTGCTTTAAAAAGCAACTTTAGGCAAAGTTTTAGGCAAATACCATCGGTTATTGGTTCTCAAAGTAACGGACAGCATCAACAAGATAAAACCGGAAAGATGATGATGGAATGGAACTATAATAAAAATAATTATTTTCAGAAAGTAGCAGTAGGCTACTTTTATGATTACCTTAATTATGTAGATACAATTGCCGATATTAATTCTAAGGTAGTTACCAATTCGTTGAAAAGTTATTATAAAGGGAAGTATTATTTAAGTGATTCTATTCAATTTCGCTTTTCTGTTCAGGGGGAAAAAGTAGTTGCTAATTCTTCCGGCTTTGCTGAAAATAAAACACAATATAGAACAAGTTTTTATCCTGAATTTTATCAGTTGCTGAAAAATGGAGTTTCTTATACCCTTTCTGCACGAAAGGAAGTTATTTCATCAATCAAGACACCTGTAACTTTTGCTTTATCATCTAAATACAGTAAGAAAAAACATGCGATTCGTTTTTCCGCAGGGCAAAACTTTAGAGCTCCGACCTTAAATGATATGTATTGGAATCCCGGAGGTAACCCGAACTTAAAGTCGGAAAAAGGTGTGTTAACCGAGTTAGGATACTCGTTTTTGCATAAAGGAATAAACGTCGGAATAACCGCCTATTACTCTTTGATAGACAACTGGATTCAGTGGTTACCACAAAATAATGGAATTTGGCAACCGCGAAATGTAAAAAAAGTAGAATCTAAAGGACTTGAGTTTTCATTGGAGTATAAGCAAAAAATAAAAGGTATGGAATTAAGTACAGGTGGCAATTATAACTTGGTGTTGGCGACTAACAAACAAACCTATTTGGAAAATGATGTTTCAGCTGGTAAATATTTAATATATGTACCCAAGAATAGGGCTTTATTTTTTGCGAAAATTAAAGTTAAAGACTTTACTTTATCGTATAGTCAAATTTATAATTCATCTGTCTTTATAGATGCAGATAATCGTACATATATGCCTTATTTTGCTCCTGCTAATTTGAAACTTTATTATACGGTTGCTGATGCGTATAACGCTGTTGACATGTTTATCAAGATTCAAAATTTATACAATGAGGAGTATCAAGTAATGGCGAATAGACCTATGCCAGGGCGTTATTTGATTTTTGGTGTAAACATAATACTACAAAGTAAAAAGAGATGAAGTTTTTTTTGATAGTCATATTATTTTCGTTGCTTTTTGCAGGGTGTAAAAAGAAAGAAGTCGGACCTCAACGCGTAGATGGCAGTCCGTATTATAAGGAGAAAGGCGGAAAGGTTGTTATTGGATGTGAAGGTAATTACGGTTGGGGCAATGCTTCTATTTCTGTCTATAATACGAAAACGGAGGAGACATCGAACAATGTTTTTCAATCGCAAAACAATCTTCCGTTGGGAGATGTGATGCAGTCATCAACATTATTTGATGGCAAATTGTTTTTAGAGGTAAATAACTCCAATAAAATAGAAGTGGTGGATACTGCTGACTTTAAACGTTTGGGGCAAATAACGGGATTAACCAGTCCACGCTATTTCTGTGGAATATCTTCCAACAAGGCTTATGTTACAGATTTGTATGCTAATGCCATAACGATTGTTAATCCGACAACTTACCAAACTATTGGCACAATATCGGTTGGGGCATGGACAGAAGAAATGCTTTACTACAACAATCAATTATTTGTTACCGAAAAAGGAACAGATAAAGTTTTGGTGATTGATGTTGCAACCGATTTGATAGCCGATACAATTATGGTGGGAAGAGAGCCAAACAGTATTGTTTTGGATAAGAATAATAAAATGTGGGTGTTGTGTAGCGGAGGAATAAACGAAAGTCAACCGAAACTTCATCGAATCAATCCGAATACCTTATCGGTGGAGAAAACCTTTGCGTTTCCTTCCATTAATGAGTCGCCGAATGCTTTGCGAATAGATAGTAGCGGTACGTCTCTTTTTTATATCAACAATGCTGTTTACAAAATGAACGTTAACGATTTAACTTTACCATCGTCGCCATTTATTGACAATGGCAATTCTATTTTTTATGGATTGGGAATTAGTCCTTATACAAACAGGGTGTATGTAGCGGACGCCATTGATTATGTACAGGCAGGAAAAGTCTATCAATATGATTTTAATGGTGATAAAACCCAAACGCTAAGCGTAGGTATTATTCCGCAAGATTTTACTTTTATACCATTTGAATATTGAAAGGAAACAAAAGAAAGTGAATTTTAGTTCTCTTAGACGATGAATAAAATCTTTGCATAGCCTAGAAGTATAAGGAAAATAAAAACGCTTTATAAGGCTCGTTTCAATGTTTAAATGGTATTATTGAGGAAAACTAAATTTGCTACGCTACATTTCTCAATAAGCAATTACTATCTATTTCTATTGTTTTGTTAGTGTGTTTAGTCAGGTCTATTTCAGAAACGATGCTTTCTGTATTGAATAGCTTGTTTGAAATGATGTCGTATAAATCAATTCCTTTTTGCAAAAGGTTGTCGATAATGCGGTTAAATTGGCTAAAATTGACGGCAATATTGGTGTAATAAATTTTGTTATTCTTTTTTACTCTGCACGACATCATTAGACCGTCGTCACCTCTTTCGTAAACTAAATGTGTTAGTTCTATTGAATCAAAATTTACGGATGAATTAATGTTTTTTATGATGCTCATATCTGTATGTTTTTTTTATTGTTCGATACAAATGTAAGGTGGATGTCCGTAAAATTTTTACGGAGTGAAGGTGCGGCTGTAATTTTTCATCGTTTAGAGAAACTAAAATTCACTTTCTATGCACTCATTCCACTTGCGTTAGGGAACGTATCCCTAACACGGGCAAAATAGACGATATAAAGAGTTTTTTGATTCCTTATACATCTTCATAAAAATTTTCCATAGCTGGTGCTATGCAAAATTTTTATTCATCTTCTAAGAAACCAAAAATTCACTTTCTATCCGCCACTTTCACCCGCGTTAGGGATAGGAACGGCATCCTTTTGCCTGCTTGCCTTTATGGCAGGCAAAAGATATAGTGGATAGCCCGACCATTACAGCGTTAAAAAGTGGTGTAGTGAGAACTACTCCACTTTTTTATGCTGTAATGGGAACGCCCAAAACATTACAATCACCTAAGAACAAATGAGTTTATTTAGAATAATTTGGGATAAGACAACAAATTCTATTTTCTTTGTAGTATGAGTGAAAAGAAAAAAATAGAATTAATGGCACCTGCAGGAGGTTTTGATGCTTTGCAGGCAGCCTTAGATAATGGAGCTGATTCAGTGTATTTTGGTGTGGATCAGCTAAATATGCGTGCACGGGCAACGATGAATTTTACCTTAGGAGATTTGGAGGAGATTGCTCAACGATGCCAAGAAAAAGGTGTACGTTCTTACCTGACGTTGAATGCTATTATTTATAATCATGATTTGTCTTTGATTAAAAAAGTGGTGAATCGTGTTAAAGAAGCAGGGATAACCGCAATTATTGCATCTGACCAAGCGGTGATTGGTTACGCTAAGTCGCAAGGGGTAGATGTACATATTTCTACGCAATTAAACATTACAAATATCGAAACGGTTAAGTTTTACTCGCTTTTTGCTAATGTAATGGTGCTGTCAAGGGAGTTGAGTTTGAGGCAAGTAAAAGAGATTTGCGATGGAGTAAAAAGAGAAGATGTAAGAGGTCCAAACGGTGAATTGGTAAAGATAGAAGTCTTTGGTCACGGAGCCTTATGTATGGCGGTTTCGGGTAAATGTTATTTGAGTTTGCATACGTCAAATTCGTCGGCAAATCGTGGTGCGTGTGTACAAAATTGTAGAAGGAAATATAAGGTGATTGACTTAGAAGATGGACACGAGTTGGAGATTGATAACGAGTACATTATGTCGCCCAAAGATTTGTGTACCATAGATTTCTTAGACCAACTGATAGAAACAGGTATATCGGTGTTGAAGATAGAAGGACGAGGACGAGCTCCAGAATACGTGGCAACTACCATAAGAGCCTATCGAGAAGCCATTGATGCTTATTACGAAGGGACTTATACGCCTGAAAAGGCGAAATATTGGATGTCGCAATTAGAAACTGTATATAACAGAGGTTTTTGGGGTGGTTATTTCTTAGGACAAGAGTTAGGAGAATGGACGGATTCGAGCGGTTCTAAAGCAACAGTAAAGAAAGTGTTTTTAGGTAAAGGATTGCACTACTACGGAAAACCTAAAATAGGAGAATTTAAAATCGAAGCTCAATCCCTATCAAAAGGTGATAAAGTGTTGATAACAGGACCTACGACAGGTGTAGTGGAAACGGTTGTAGAGGAACTAAGAGTGGATGGAAAGGTAGTAGAATCAGCCAAAAGAGGAGAAGAAGTAACCTTTAAGGTAGATGAAATAATACGTTCGTCAGATAAGTTATACAAGGTTGTACCAGCAGAGGAAGTTAACGATTAATTAGGTTGTAGTATGGTCATTATTTCGCATCAAAGAGAAAAATGTATCGGTTGCAATTATTGCGTAGAATTGGCGTACCATCGTTGGAGAATGTCCAAAAAAGACGGGAAAGCAACCCTCCTCGAAGGCGTGAATAAAAAGGGGTTTTACACCGCACGATTAGACGATTCGGAATATGAGGACAACAAAAGAGCTGCCGATGCCTGTCCTGTAAACATCATACAGGTAAAAAAGATTTAAGAGGATTATTTGGGCGTTCCCATTACGGCATAAAAAAGCAGTTTCGTTGCACTACACTACTTTTTAACGTCGTAATAGTCGGGCTATCACTACTCACTCTTTTGGTTTGCATATATGCAAGAAACCAAAAGGAGTTCAAACACGCCGTTCTATCCCTAACGTGTGTGAAATTGGCGGATAGAAAGTGAATTTTTGGTTTCTTAGACGATGAATAAAATTTTTACATAGCCCCAGCTATGTAAAAATTTTATGAGGATGGATAAGGAATCAAAAAACGCTTTATACCTTCAATTTTACGCATGTTAGGGATACAATCCCTAACGCGTAACGTAATGAAATAAGAGCAAGAAAACCGATGAGATTATGACAACAACACCAAGCAAAAAGAAAAAAATATTCAACGACCCGGTTTACGGTTTTATCACTGTACCGTATGAAATTATTCTGGATATTATCGACCATCCTTACGTGCAGCGTTTGCGTAGGATAAAACAATTAGGATTGTCCGATATTGTCTATCCAGGTGCATTGCATACAAGATTTCATCATGTGTTAGGGTGTACCAATTTGATGCAACAAGCCATTGAAACATTACGCTCAAAAGGGCATGAAATAACCGAAAAAGAAGCAGAAGGCGTATTGTTGGCAATTTTGCTTCACGATGTAGGGCACGGAGCTTATTCGCACGCGTTGGAACATACCATAGTCAAGGGGGTGCATCACGAAGAGTTATCTTTATTGTTCATGGAACAACTCAATCGAGAATTTAATGGAGCGTTAGACATAGCCATACAAATTTTTAAAAACACCTATCCCAAACGCTTTTTGCATCAATTGGTCTCAGGACAACTCGATATGGATAGGTTGGATTATCTAAAACGAGATAGTTTTTATACAGGAGTTTCCGAAGGTGTAGTGAGCAATCAGCGAATTATAAAGATGCTCGACGTTGTTAATGATGAGTTGGTCATACAAGAAAAGGGAATTTATTCCATAGAAAAATTTATTGTAGCAAGACGTTTAATGTACTGGCAAGTCTATTTACATAAAACGGTTATAAGTGCAGAGTTTTTGTTAGTAAAAACCTTAGAACGAGCAAAAGAATTAGCCACCCAAGGTGAAGAATTATTTTGTAGTCCAGCATTTAGGTTTTTCTTATATGCCGATATTACCAAAGAAGACTTTCAGCAAAAATCAACGTTAGAACACTTTGCTCAAATAGATGATTACGATGTTTTAGGAGCGATAAAAGTATGGACGGAACATAGTGATAAAGTCTTAGCATTATTGTCCAATATGTTAGTCAACCGTAAACTGCTAAAAATAAGATTGCAGAAAGAACCGTTTACAAAAGAAGAAATACAAAAGGAAAAAGAGAAGGCAGCCCAAAAGTTGGGAGTCCCGATAGAAGAAACCGATTATTTTGTTTTCACAGATGCTATAGAAAATAACGCATACAATCCTGATAGCGACTCCATAAAAATAGTGTATAAAACAGGAGAAACCAAAGACATAACAGAGGCTAGTGATAATTTGAATATTCAAGCACTCTCAAAAACGGTGAAAAAGTATTTTCTATGCTATCCGAAGTAAAGATTCAAACAAATTAACTATATTTGAAAAACTAAAAATCAGTCGATTATGAAAAAAGTACTCAATACCTCAATCATTTTATTCGCAATCGTTTTGTTCAATTCTTGTGGTTCATCGGTTACCGAAGAAGATACACAGAAAGCAGAAGAAGCAGCACAGGAGTTGGAGCAAATTAACTACGATTCTATCACGATGCCAGAGGCAAGCGAAGAAGACACCGAAGACGAAGAATTTGATGCGGAATCTATGTTGGAGTAACGAAGTTTGTTATTTTTCTTACAATATCTTTTTGAGGGGATATGTATAGGCG